>NZ_JBSFER010000016.1:0-239737 GCF_053594535.1 Streptomyces sp. NPDC001889 | reverse complement strand
GGTCGCCGACGCTCCGCGTGGGCTCCCTCCTCCGCCTCGCGATCCACGGCACCGGACCCCGCTCACCGATCCGGCCCGATCCGAAAGAAACTCCCCAGCGGAGCCTCACACCACGGCTCCCCGCCCCGGGTCGTCGTTCTCCTCGTCGTCCCCGCTGGACATCCGCGCCACCAGCGTGGCGAACCCGCCCAGGAAGCCGCCGATGCAGAGCGTCGTCAGCCACCAGGTCATCTCCCAGCGGAAGAGCACCGCGATCAGCATCAGCACCGGCCCGCCGATCACCGCCAGCCAGGCGAACTTCGCCGTCACATCCGCCTCGGGCAGCGGGGGCGGCTCCGGCGGGACGAAGTGGCCCTCGTCGCTCTCGTCCAGGTCGTCGTCCTTGGGCGCGGCGACCTGGTAGTCACGCGGGCCGGCGCCGCCGACCCCGGGGGCGAAGGTGATCGAGCTGCCGAGCGCCGGACGGTCCTCGTCGGACTCCGGCTCCGGCTCCGGGGGCTCGGCTCTCGCTCTCGGGGTCTCGTTGATCTCGACCCCGCCTTCGAGCTTGGCGAGGTCCTCCACGGACTTGAACGGCTTGGCCCCCGGCGGGTCCGCCGGCTCCTCGCCGTACCCCGCGACGATCGCGGCCCAGGCGGCCTCTTCGTCAATGGGCTGCGGCTCACGGTCCGCGTCATGCTGCTCAGCCACCGGCGGTGCTCCCCTTCGTCCCGACACTTGGAGCGAACCGGCCGATGAACGCGTGACTCTCCTCGAAAATCCGCTCCGCATCGAGGTCCAACGTCGCGACGTGGTAGCTGTGTTCCAGGAGGACCTCCCGGACATCCGTGGAGGAGACCCGGCCGAGGATGCGCGCCGAGTCCACCGGCGGCACCACATGGTCGCGCGGACTGTGCAGCAGCAGCATCGGCTGGGTCACCCGGGGCAGCTCGCGGTCGACCACGCGCAGGAAATCCCGCAGGGAGTTCGCCGCGTGCAGCGGCACCCGGTCGTATCCCACCTCGTGGGCGCCCGGCTTGGCGATGTCGTCGGCCACCCCCGCGGTGGAGCGGACGAAGTGCCGCAGCACCGGCAGCGCCGCCGCGGTGATCCCGTGCACCTTGTTGGCCGGGTTCACCACCACGATCCCGCGCACCGCGTCCCCGTGTCTCGCGGCCAGCCGCAGGGTCAGCGCGCCTCCCATGGAGAGCCCGAGGACGAAGACCTGGGAGCACCGCGCGCTCAGCTCCCGCAGCTCCCGGTCCACCTCCGCGTACCAGTCCTGCCAGCCGGTGATCCGCAGGTCCTGCCAGCGGGTGCCGTGCCCGGGGAGCAGCGGCAGCGAGACGGTCAGCCCGCGCTCGGCCAGATAGTCGGCCCAGGGGCGCAGCGACTGAGGAGATCCGGTGAATCCGTGACAGAGAAGGACGCCGACCTCTCCGCCCTCGTGGCGGAACGGCTCGGCTCCGGGAAGGACCGGCACCGGGGTCTCCTGTTCTGTGGCTGGGACGCCCGCGGCGTGGACTGCCGTGTCGGGGGTGTCCGTGGCGGGCGTTTCTGTGGCGGGGTCGCACAGCTCCGAGGGTGTATTCACCGTACGCGACCGGACTGACACCGACCAGATCCACTGGCCCTCCGGCGCGGAGATACCCGGTCACCTCGGGTTAAGGTCTGTTCGACAGCAATAGGAGGCATTCGAGTTGATCTACGGCGCAATGAAGTTCTCCCTGGGAGGCTCGCTCAAGCTTGCCTTCAGGCCCTGGGTGGAGGGTCTGGAGAACGTTCCCGTCGACGGGCCGGCGATCCTCGCGAGCAACCACCTCTCGTTCTCCGACTCCTTCTTCCTCCCCGCGGTGCTCGACCGGAAGGTCACCTTCGTCGCCAAGGCGGAGTACTTCACCTCGCCCGGGGTCAAGGGCAGGCTCACCGCCGCCTTCTTCAAGGGCGTGGGGCAGCTCCCCGTGGACCGCTCGGGCGCGCGCGGCGCGGCCGAGGCGGCGATCAAGGCGGGGATCGAGGTCGTGCGGGGCGGCGGCCTCTTCGGCATCTACCCGGAGGGCACCCGCTCCCCGGACGGCCGCCTCTACCGGGGCAAGCCCGGCGGGCTCGCCCGGGTCGCGCTGGCCACCGGAGCCCCGGTCATCCCGATCGCCATGATCGACACCGAGAAGATCCAGCCCCCCGGCAAGGTCATCCCCAAGCTGATGCGGCCGGGCATCCGGATCGGCAAGCCGCTCGACTTCAGCCGTTACCACGGCATGGAGGAGGACCGGTACATCCTCCGCTCGGTGACCGACGAGGTCATGTACGAGATCATGAAGCTCTCCGGCCAGGAGTACGTGGACATCTACGCCACGGTCGCCAAGCGCCAGCTGGCCGAGGAGGAGAAGGCGGCGAAGGCCGCCGCGAAGGTCGAGAAGGCCGAGGCGGAGAGAGCCGAGGCGGAGAGAGCCGAGGCGGAGAGAGCCGAGGCGGAGAAGGCCGAGGCGGAGAAGGCCGAGGCGCGGGCTGAGCAGGACGCCGGCGCCGAGGACGGCGGAGCGGCGGACGGCACGGAGTCGACGAACCGCCCGGCCGCCTAGCCGAGACGCGTTCGTTCCTGGGGGGAAGACGTGGGGAATCCGGCCAAGCGCGAGCGGGTCGTACGGATGTCGGTGGAGCTGCCGCTGTGGCGCGCCCTGACCGGCTATCGCGTCCTGACCATGGGGTACGCGGTACTGCTCTTCGTCTTCGAACGGGAGAGGTTCGAGCGCCCCTGGGTCGCCGCCGGATTTCTCGCGGTGATGGTCGTATGGACGCTGGCCACCCTGCCCAGGGTGTTCAGCGCCGACCGGTGCACCAAGCGGTTCCTCGGCGCCGATCTGACCGTCGCGCTCACCGGCATTCTCCTCACCCCGCTCGCCGACACCCACGCGCAGCAGGTCGACGGGCCGACGCTGCCGTCGATATGGACCGCCGGCTCCGTGCTCGCGTTCGCGCTCAAGGGCGGCTGGCGCTGGGCGGGCTTCGCCTCCTCCTTTGTCGCCGTCGCCAATATCGTCGAGCGCGGTGAGCCCAGCCGGGACACCTTCCACAATGTGCTGCTGGTCTGGGTCGCCTCCATCGCGATCGGCTATGTGGTCGAGGTCGCCCGCGCCTCCGAGCGCACCCTCGCCCGGGCCCTGGAGATCGAGGCCGCCACCCGGGAGCGGGAGCGGCTCGCCCGCGACATCCACGACAGCGTCCTCCAGGTGCTGGCGATGGTGCAGCGGCGCGGCACCGCGATCGGCGGCGAGGCGGCCGAGCTGGGGCGGATGGCGGGGGAGCAGGAGATCGCCCTGCGCACCCTGGTCTCCAGCGGTCTGGTGCCCGCCACCCGCGTTCCGGGCGACACCCCGGCACGGGCTGTCCCGGCGGACCCCGCCGGGAGCGGGGACGGCGGGGACGGCGACCGCGATCTGAGGTCGCTGCTCGCCCCGTACGCGGGCCCCGCTGTCACCTTCTCGGAGCCCGGCGCTCCGGTCACCCTGCCGTCCGCCGCGGCACGCGAACTGGCCGCCGCTGTCGGTGCCGCCCTGGACAATGTGGGACGGCACGCGGGGGAGGGCGCCCGCGCCTGGATTCTGGTCGAGGACTGGCCGGACGAGGTGATCGTCACGGTCCGGGACGACGGGCCCGGCATCCCCGAGGGCCGGCTCGCCCAGGCGGAGGGCGAGGGGCGGCTCGGGGTCGCGCTCTCGATCCGGGGCCGGCTGCGGGATCTGGGCGGCACCGCCGAGCTGATCTCGGTGCCGGGCCAGGGCACGGAGGTCGAGCTGAAGGTGCCCCGGACACCGGGTGCGGCACACCGGGCGCGGGGATCACAGGAATCAGGGACAGCACAGGTTTGACGGGGGAAGGCGGACGGAAGATGACGGACCGGATGGAGCGGACGGGCCCGGCGGACCGGGAGGGCCGGGAGGGCCGGGAGGGCCGGGCGGGCCGGGCGGACCGGCGGCCGGTGAGGGTGATGGTCGTCGACGACCACCCGATGTGGCGGGACGCGGTCGCCCGCGACCTCGCCGCCGCCGGTTTCGACGTGGTGGCGACGGCGGGCGACGGCCGGCAGGCGGTGCGCCGCGCCCAGGCCGCCGTCCCGGAGGTCCTCGTCCTCGATCTCAACCTCCCCGAGCTGCCCGGAGTGCGGGTCTGCAAGGAACTGGTCGGCTCGCTGCCCGGGCTGAGGGTGCTGGTGCTCTCCGCGAGCGGTGAGCACGCGGATGTGCTGGAGGCGGTGAAGTCGGGTGCCACCGGCTATCTCCTCAAGTCCGCGAGTACGGAGGAACTGGTCGACGCCGTGCGCCGCACCGCGGTCGGGGACGCGGTCTTCACCCCGGGCCTGGCCGGCCTCGTCCTCGGCGAGTACCGCAGACTGGCGTCCGAGCCCGCTCCGTCCCCCGGGGCCGGTGAGCCCAACGCCCCTCGGCTGACCGACCGGGAGACCGAGGTGCTGCGGCTGGTGGCCAAGGGGCTCTCGTACAAACAGATCGCCGAGCGGCTGGTGATCTCCCACCGCACCGTGCAGAACCATGTACAGAACACCCTGGGCAAGCTCCAGCTCCACAACCGCGTGGAATTGGTGCGCTATGCGATTGAGCGCGGACTGGACGACATCGACGCCTGATCACTCCTTCGGGTGTAGAGGGCGTCTCGTGTCGTCCCCCGTTCTGCTGAATTCCCGGCGGCGCCCGGAACCGCTCCAGGACTGGTCCGGGGCGGCTCCGAGGCCGCAAACACCGCGTCCCGGACAGAAATTGACCTTCCCTCCCATCCCGGAGTGACGTGGATCACCATTAGCGTGGCGCTCCACAGGGCTCACTCAGGCGAAGGGAGTATCCATGCGCGTCGGAGTACTGACCGGAGGCGGCGACTGCCCCGGTCTCAACGCTGTCATCCGCGGAGCCGTCCGCAAGGGTGTTCAGGAGTACGGGTACGAGTTCATCGGCTACCGCGACGGATGGCGCGGCCCCCTCGAAGCCGACACGATTCCGCTCGACATTCCGGCTGTACGCGGCATTCTGCCCCGCGGCGGCACCATTCTCGGGTCTTCGCGCACCAACCCCCTCAAGGCGGAGAACGGCATCCGCCGCATCAAGGACAACCTCGCCAAGGCGGAGGTCGACGCGCTGATCGCGATCGGCGGCGAGGACACCCTCGGGGTCGCCGCCCGGCTCCACGACGAGTACGGCGTCAGCTGTGTCGGCGTCCCCAAGACCATCGACAACGACCTGTCCGCCACCGACTACACCTTCGGCTTCGACACCGCCGTCTCGATCGCCACCGAGGCCATCGACCGGCTGCACACCACCGCCGAGTCCCATATGCGGGTCCTGGTCGTGGAGGTGATGGGCCGCCACGCGGGCTGGATCGCCCTCCACTCGGGGCTCGCCGGCGGCGCCAATGTCATCCTCATCCCCGAGCAGCGCTTCGATCTCGACCAGGTCTGCGCCTGGGTGACCTCCCGGTTCCGGGCGACGTACGCGCCGATCGTCGTGGTCGCGGAGGGAGCGATGCCGCAGGACGGCGACGCCGTGCTCAAGGACGGAACCCTCGACTCCTTCGGCCATGTACGGCTCTCCGGCGTGGGCGAGTGGCTGGCGAAGGAGATCGAGCGGCGCACCGGCAAGGAGGCCAGGACCACGGTGCTCGGCCATGTCCAGCGCGGCGGCACCCCGAGTGCCTTCGACCGCTGGCTGGCCACGCGCTTCGGGCTGCACGCCATCGACGCGGTCAGGGACGGCGACTTCGGCAAGATGGTCGCCCTCCAGGGCACGGACATCGTGCGGGTCCCGATCGCCGACGCCACCGCCAGGCTCAAGACGGTGGACCCCCGGCTGTACGCGGAGGCCGGGGTGTTCTTCGGCTGACGGCCACCGCACCGGACCGGCCCTGACCGGACCGGCCCGGACCCGGTGGAGCCGCCCGGACCGGGTCCGGACACCCGTATCCGGACCCCGCCCGGTCGGCCGGGCGCGCCCGCGCCCGCGCCGCGTACGCCCCGGTGGTGCCCCGGCGAGGCGGGCGGTTCAGCCCCCCCGGGGCCGGGGACGGACCCCGCGCCACGGGGGACCCGCACCGTGCGGGCCACCCGGGGCCCGGCCCCCCCGGGCGCACCCACCGCCTGGTCACGGCCCCGGCCGGAGCCGCCGCCGCCCGGTCACGGCCGCGGCACGCGGCCCGGCCGCTCGCCCCCCACGGCCCCGGGGGCTCCCGCTGCCCCAGCGGCCGGCGCGCCCTCCGCCGCCGCGGCAGGCACAGCGGACAGCGCGGGCACAGCGGGCGCAGCGGGCACAGCCGCGGCTCCTGGCAGCCCCGCCAGCAGCTCCGCCACCACCCGGGGGCCGTCCAGCGTCAGCACCGACTCCGGGTGGAACTGCACCGAGGCGAAGCCCGCCGCCCGCAGCGCGTGCACCTCCCCGCTCGCCGGATCGCGCGCCGTCTCCACTCCCCGGGCCGCCAGCTCCGCCGCCTCCTCCGCGCCGCAGCGCGCGGTGAAGCTGTTGTAGAAGCCCACCGTCTCCGTCCGCCCGAAGAAGTCGATCCGCTCCTGCGTCCCCTGGTACGGGATCTTCTTCCGCACCACGTCCAGCCCCAGCCCGGCGGCGATCAGCTCATGCCCCAGACACACCCCCAGCACTCCGTGCCGGTGACCGGCCAGCAGCTCCGCCGTGAGCGAGCGCAGCGCCCGCATCCGGGCGTCCGCCCCGTCCGCCGGATCGCCCGGTCCCGGGCCGAGCACCACGGGACCCGGGTGTGCCAGCGCCGCCTCCCGCAGGCCCGGCTCGTCGAACCGCCGCACCGACACCGAGGGCCCCGCCGACCGCAGCAGATGCGCCAGCATCGAGGTGAAGGTGTCCTCGGCGTCGATCACCAGCACCTGCCCCCGGGTCTCGCCGCCGCCCTCCCGCATCCGCAGCCAGAACGGCGCGAGCGAGGCCCGGCGCCCGTCCAGCGCCGCCCGCACCCGGGGGTCGGCCGCCAGACCCGCGTACCCCCCGGACCCGCGCGCCGCCCCCGGGCGCACGCCCAGCGCCGCCAGCACCCCCGCCGCCTTGGCATGGGTCTCGGCGACCTCGCCCGCCGGGTCCGAGTGGCGCACCAGCGTGGCGCCCACCGGCACCTTCAGCCCGCCCCCGGCGTCGATGTCGGCGGTGCGGATCAGAATGGGGGAGTCCAGGGTCTGCCCGCCGCCCGCGTCCCGGCCGATCAGGGCCAGCGCCCCCGCGTAGTAGCCGCGCCCGCCCGTCTCGTGGCGCTCGATGACCCGGCACGCGTTCTGCACCGGGGAGCCGGTGACGGTCGCCGCGAACATCGTCTCCCGCAGCACCTCCCGCACATCGAGCGAGGACCGGCCGCGCAGCTCGTACTCGGTGTGCGCGAGATGCGCCATCTCCTTGAGCCGGGGCCCGACCACCACCCCGCCCATGTCGCCGACCGTGCACATCATCTTCAGCTCCTCGTCCACGACCATGGAGAGCTCGTCCCGCTCCTTGGGGTCGTCGAGGAAACGCAGCAGCGCCTCGGTGCTCGGGCCCCCGGGCGGATAGCGGAAGGTGCCGCTGATCGGATTCATCACGACCGTCCCGCCGCTCATCCGGACATGCGCCTCGGGGCTGGCGCCCACCAGGGTGCGCTCCCCGGTGTGGACGACAAAGGTCCAGTACGCGCCGCGCTCACCGGTCAGCAGCCGCCGGAACAGGGCCAGCGCGTCGGCCCGCCCGAAACCGGGGATCGTGCCGGTGAAGGTCCGCCGGATGACGAAGTTCGCGCCCTCGCCCCGGCCGATCTCCTCCGTGACGACCCGGCGGACGGTCTCCGCGTACTCCTCGTCCCCCACGTCGAACGCCCCGCCCTCGACCCGTACGGCATGGGCGGGCAGCGCGGCCACCATCCCCGCGAGAGGCAGGGCCGCCGACTCCTCGGCGAGCAGCACGCTCAGCGGGGTGCCGTCGTCGCGGACGTCGAAACCGCGCTCCCTGATCTGGCGGAAGGGGATCAGGGCCAGCGCCGGAGTCCGGCCGGCCGGGATCTCGGCGAGCGTCGCGCACTCCACGACCGGGCCGGTGAGCACCTCCACGGTGTCCTCGTCGTGGCCGGGGGTGCGCCGGCGCAGCAGGGCGAAGGGGCCATCGCCGGCGAGCAGCCGGGCGAGGACCGCTCCGGGAGCGGGGGAGGTGTCGGGGTGAAGCGGCATCGGATGTGTTCCTTCCGGTGGTCCCACCGTGCGGTGGGGCGGGGGAGGAACGGCCGGTTTCCCTGCGGATACACCAAAGGCCGCCCCTCGGGCGGCCTTCGCGGTACGGATCGGGTACGCGCAGTCAGTGGGCCGCCGGATGAGCGGTCCACCACCAGTTCCGGTTCGGAAGCGTCTGGTCTCGGTGCGCGAACATGCCGGGAACCCTACCCCAGCCCGGTGCGGACCGTGGGCGGAGTCACAGGACGGTGGAATGGGTGTCTCATTTACTGGGCGGCTTGAGGTGTGCACGGTGTGACCACGTACTGTGGGCGGTGTGACCGTGAACGCTAAGACCACCCCCGCTGGTGGCAACACCTGGCGAGACCTGCCCGCGGCGCAGCAGCCCGAGTACCCGGATGCCGAGGCTCTGCGCGATGTGATCGCCGAGCTCGAAAGCTATCCGCCACTCGTCTTCGCGGGCGAGTGCGACCAGCTGCGCGCCCGTCTGGGAGCCGTCGCCAGGGGCGAGGCGTTCCTGCTCCAGGGCGGCGACTGCGCCGAGTCCTTCGAGGCCGTGGGCGCCGAGGACATCCGGGCGAAGCTCAAGACCCTGCTCCAGATGGGCGCGGTCCTCACCTACGCGGCATCGGTGCCGGTGGTCAAGGTCGGCCGGATCGCCGGTCAGTACTCCAAGCCCCGCTCCAAGCCCACCGAGACCCGTGACGGTGTGACCCTCCCCACGTACCGGGGCGACTCCGTCAATGGATTCGAGTTCACCGAGGCGGCCCGGATTCCGGACCCGCAGCGGCTGAAGCGGATGTACAACGCCTCCGCGGCGACGCTCAACCTGGTCCGCGCCTTCACCACCGGCGGCTACGCCGATCTGCGCCAGGTGCACGCCTGGAACCAGGACTTCGTGAAGTCCTCGCCCTCCGGCCAGCGGTACGAGCAGCTCGCGCGCGAGATCGACAACGCGCTGAACTTCATGGAGGCGTGCGGCACCGACCCGGCGGAGTTCCGCACGGTCGAGTTCTACGCCTCCCACGAGGCGCTGCTGCTGGACTACGAGTCGGCGCTCACCCGCACCGACTCCCGCACCGGACAGCTCTACGACGTCTCGGGCCACATGGTCTGGATCGGTGAGCGCACCCGGCAGCTGGACGGCGCGCACATCGAGTTCGCGTCGAGGATTCGCAACCCGATCGGGATCAAGCTCGGCCCGACGAGCACCGTCGACGAGGCGCTGACCTACATCGACCGGCTCGACCCCGAGCGCGAGCCGGGCCGGCTGACCTTCGTCGTCCGCATGGGCGCCGACAAGGTCCGCGACAAGCTCCCCGAGCTGGTCGAGAAGGTCACCGCCTCCGGCGCGGCCGTGGCCTGGGTCACCGACCCGATGCACGGCAACACCTTCGAGGCGGCCTCCGGCCACAAGACCCGCCGCTTCGACGACGTGCTCGACGAGGTCAAGGGCTTCTTCGAGGTCCACAAGGCCCTCGGCACCCACCCGGGCGGCATCCATGTCGAGCTGACCGGCGACGATGTCACGGAGTGCGTGGGCGGCGGCGATGAGATCTTCGTCGACGATCTCCACCAGCGCTACGAGACGGCCTGCGACCCCCGGCTGAACCGGAGCCAGTCGCTGGACCTGGCGTTCCTGGTCGCCGAGATGTACCGCGACCAGTGATCCGGCCGGCCCGTTGAACCGACGGGCCGGTTGATCTTCCGGAGAGCGGCAGTGGGGCGCGGATTCATGTGATCCGCGCCCCACCGTGCGTCCGACTGCTTTTACGCCGCCACCGGGACGGGTAAGGTTAGGTTAGCCTCACCGAAGATCGGCGGGGGCGCGACCGACAGTCCCCCGGGAGGTGAACCGCGTGTACGTCTGCTCTTGCTTCGGTATCACCGAGCAGCAGGTGAAGGAGCACGCGGACGCCGGTGCCTGCACGCCCCGCCAGATCGCCTCCGCCTCCAAGGCGGGCACGGACTGCGGATCGTGTGTGCGCAGGATTCAGTCCATTCTCGGCCGGGGTGCGTGTCCCCGGCGCGAGCTTCTCGACCGGGGCCGCCCCGCGCTGGCGTCCGGTGTCGCGGACGCCGTCGCGCTGGACGAGGCCGCCTAGGTCGTCTCAAGGCGGCGCGGCGGCGCGCCGTGTGCGGGTGGGCCCGGCGGGCTCAGCTGCTCGGCTGCTCGATCTGCTGTGCCAGATAGAGGGGCTCGCCGAGGGACTCGATCAGCTCCAGCTGGGTGTCGAGATAGTCGATGTGGTGCTCCTCGTCCTCCAGGATCGACTCGAAGATATTGGCCGATGTGACATCGCCCTTGGCCCGCATCACATCGATCCCGCGCTTGAGGCGGTCGATCGCCTCCACTTCGACCTGCCGGTCGGCCTGGAACATCTCGGTGACCGTCTGGCCGACCCGCACATGGAACAGCCGCTGGTAGTTCGGCAGCCCGTCCAGGAAGAGAATGCGTTCCGTCAGGACATCCGCGTGCTTCATCTCGTCAATGGACTCGGCACGTGTGTATGCGGCCAGCTTCGTCCAGCCCTTGTTCTCCTGGATACGGTAATGGAGCCAGTACTGGTTGATAGCGGTCAGCTCGCCGGTCAGCTGCTCATTCAGAAACTCGATGACCTCGGGGTCGCCCTGCATCGCGGGTGCTCCTTCCACGCGTATGGCCTCGGGGGCAGGTCCGCGCATCCTCGCATCGCCATCGGGAGCCGTCCAGTAAGTGCCTCCTTAGTAGTAGTTGCCCGAATCGGCTCAGACCTGGTCATGACCACCCCTCCCGGTCTGTCACCATTGAGGCATGGGTCAGCCGGAGAACCGGGATTACCGCGCACCGGAGGAGTCCGCGCTTCCGCCGGGCCAGAGATTGCAGCGCGGCTGGCCGGTCACCCATTACGGGCCCGTTCCGAAGTTCAAACCCGACCGCTGGGAGTTCAGGGTCTTCGGTGCCACGGCGGACGGCGACAAGCACTGCTGGAATCACGAGGAGTTCTCGGCGCTTCCGTTCTCGACGGTCGTCGCCGATCTGCACTGCGTGACGAAGTTCAGCATGCTGGGGGCCGAATGGGGTGGTGTGTCCACCCGTGCGATCGTCGAGCTGGCGCCGCCGGCACCCCATGTCACACATGTCATGGTCTGGGCCGAGTACGGGTTCAGCGCCAATATGAGGCTCTCCGATTTCACCGCCGAGCGGGCGATTTTCGCCACGCATAAGGACGGTGAACTGCTCACCGCCGAACACGGCTTTCCGCTGCGCCTTGTCGTGCCCCAGCTCTATGCCTGGAAAGGGCCCAAATGGGTCCGGGGTGTGGAATACATGACGGCGGACCGCCGGGGTTTCTGGGAGGAGCGCGGCTACCACAATCTGGGGGACCCCTGGCGGGAGCAGCGCTACTCGTACCAGGAGGAGCCGGGGGACGGCCCGGAGCTGTAGCCCGGCGTCCCGGGCTCACGGCGGGGCCGGCGGAGCCGGAGCGGCGCCGGGCCGGTGGAGGGTCAGTGGAACCGGTGCATCACCGCGTGCCCCCTGCCCCGGCCGATCAGCCACTTGTTCACCGGAGTGGTGATGACGAAGGCGACCGCGAAGGCGATGGCCAGGGCGTACCAGAACAGGGCGTCCGACAGCTCCGCGTGCAGCGCGCCCGGCCAGAGGGCGAGCACGCTGTTGTCGGTGATCTCCATGACGGTGATGGAGAGGGTGTCGGCGGCGAGTGCGATCTTCACGGCGGTCCGGAAGCCGATGCCCGCCCGCAGGATGGTGACCATGGTGAACGAGTAGCCGAAGACAAAGGCGAGGAAGATCGCCAGGGCCATCGTGGGCACGTTGTGCCAGCCGAGCGCGGTGCCGATCGCCATGCCGAGAACCTCGCCGATGGCGCAGCCGACGAGGCAGTGCAGGGTCGCCCGGACGGCCATGCCCCAACTGGCTCCGCCGTTCCCCGGGTGCTGATGCCGCGCGTGGTCCGCCCGCTGTCCGGGGCCCTCGGGCCGACGGTGGCCGTCGCGGCCGTCGCGGCCGTTGTGCCGGTCGTGGCCGTCGTGCCCGTGGTCCGTGGGGCGGGAGTGGGCTCCGTGGTCCATGAGGGGTCCCCAGGGTCAGGTGTGCGGGTGCGCCGACAGGGAGACTCTATACCCCCCTAGGGTACCTCGCCAGGTTCACCGCTCCCGGAGCGTCTTGAGCAGGGCCACATCCGCCGTGTGGCCCTCCTTGCCGCCGGGCGTCTCGATGATCAGCGGCACCCCCTCGGTGGCCGGATGGCGCAGCAGCTCCCGGAAGGGCTCGGCGCCGATATGGCCCGCGCCGATACTGGCGTGCCGGTCCTTGTGCGCACCGGCCGGCTCCTTGGAGTCATTGGCGTGGATCAGTTTCAGCCGCCCCTCGCCGACGGTCCGCACCAGCAGATCGAGGGTCTCGGTCACGCCGCGCGGAGCCGCGAGGTCGTGCCCGGCGGCGTGGATGTGGCAGGTGTCCAGACAGATGCCCAGCGCGGGGTGGGCGTCGAGCGCCTCGAAGTACGGCCCGAAGTCCTCCGCCCGCGAGCAGAGCGAAGCGCCCTGCCCGGCCGTGGACTCCAGCAGCAGCCGGGGATCGTCGTCATGGGTCAGCTCGTCCAGCAGCGGCAGCATCAGCTCGCGCGCCTGGGCGAGCGCCACCTCCCGGGAGCGGCCCCCGGTCGCCGAACCGGTGTGGACGACCACACCCCGCGCACCGATCTCCCGGCCCCGGCGCAGCGAGTGGCGCAGGGACTCCACGGACCGCTCGGCGGTCGCCTCGGTGTGCGAGCCGAAGTTGATCAGATAGGGGGCGTGGACATACACGGACAGCCCCGCCTCGGCGCATCCGGTGCGGAACGCCTCGTCCTGGGCCGGGTTGCCCGGAGGCGTCGCCCAGCCGCGGGGATTGGCCACGAAGACCTGGAGGGTCTCCGCCGCCAGCTCACGGGCGTAACCGAGGCCCGTGGTGGCGAGGCCGCCCGCCACGGGCACATGTCCGCCGACCGGATTGCGCATAGCTGTCTCGTCAGTCCTTCGCTGGTGTGCGGGGGCGCCCCCGGAGGAACGGGAGGCGCCGGAACGCTGATGTCCGGGGGTGTCCCGGGGCGGAGGGAGCGAGCGGCGGCGCTCACAGCCCCTGGAGACGGACGGTGACCGTACTGCCCTCGGGTGCCCGGTCCCCGGCCCCCGGTGACTGGCTCTCGACGGTGTCGCCGAGGTAGGGGAAGCTCTTCTCCACCCTGACCTCGAAGCCCGCCGACTCCAGCGCGCTCCTGGCCTCGTCCTCGCTGTCGCCGGTCACCTCGGGGACGGTGACCATGCGCGGGCCCTTGGAGACGGTGAGGGTGACCGTGTCGCCGGCGGCCAGCCTGGCGCCCCGGGCCGCGGACTGCCGGGCCACGGTGCCCTCGTCCTTCGGTGAGTGGACCCGCCCGGAGGCGATCTCCACCGTGAATCCGGCGCCCTCCAGTTCCTCGGTCGCCTCCGCCACGGAATCGCCGGTCACCCCGGGCACCTCGATCGGGGCGCCCTTGCTGACCACCACGGCCACTCCCGAGTCCGGGCTGCGCCGGGCGCCCGCCTCCGGGTCGGTGCGGACGACCGAGCCCTGCGGCACCGTCTCGCTGAACTCCCGGGAGACCGCGCCGGGCGCGAGACCGGCCTCCTTGAGCCGGCGCTCCGCCTCCGCGAGCGGCTCGCCCTTCACCGAGGGCACCCGGATCACCTCCGGGCCGCGCGAGACGACCAGCGTCACCGAGCCGTTGCCCCGGATGCGCTCGCTGGTGGCCGGGTCGCTGGTGATGACCGCGCCCCGGTCGAAGGTCTCGCTGAACTCCTCCCGCACCGTCCGCACATCGAGACCGGCGCTCTCCAGCTCCCGGCGGGCGTCGCTCTCGGTCTTGCCGATCAGGGCGGGGACCCGGGTGAACTGCCCGGAATTGATGTACCAGACACCGATTCCGCCGCCGAGCACCACCAGGACCGCGGCCACGATCGCGAGAACACCCCGCCGGGACAGGGTGAGCCGCCAGGACCGGGCGCCTCGGCGCGCGGGCGGCGCCGGTGCCGCCGGTGTCAGGGAGAGCCGGGCGGTGCGGCTGACCCCGGGCTCCTCCCGGGGGAGGGCCCGCGCGATGACATCCGTACGCTCCTCGCCGGTGGCGGGCGCCGGGGGGTCGTCCGGCTCGCGGGCGCCCGGCGGCACCAGGTCGAGCTGTTCGTCACCGAGCGCCGCCCGGGCCTCGCGGGCGCGGGCCAGCAGCTCCACGGCGTCGTACGGGCGGGCCCCGGCGTCCCGCGCGGTCGCGCCGGCCACCAGCGCGTCCAGCTCCGGGGCCAGGCCGGGGGCGGACGCGGAGGGCGCCGGCACGTCCTCGTTCAGATGGCGGTAGATCACCTGGGCGGGGGTGTCCCCGGAGTGCGGCTTGGCGCCCGTCAGCATCTCGTACAGGACCACCCCGCACGCGTACACATCGCTGCGGGTGTCGGAGGCGCCGTCCTCGATCTGCTCGGGCGCCAGATAGGAGACCGTGCCCAGCACGGCGCCGGTGGTGCTGGTGACCGAGCCGACGGCCCGCACCAGGCCGAAGTCGGCGACCTTCACCCGGCCGTCGTCCCCTATGAGGACGTTCTCCGGCTTGATGTCCCGGTGGACGAAGCCCGCCCGGTGCGCGGCGCCGAGTGCGGCGAGCACCGGCTCCAGGATGTCCAGCGCGGCCCTGGGGCGCAGCGCGCCGCGCTCGCGCAGCACGTCGCGCAGGGTGCAGCCGGCGATGTACTCCATGGCCAGATAGACATAGGCGCCCTCGGCGCCCTGGTCGAAGACACCCACCACATTGGGGTGGGCGAGCCGCGCCACCGACCTGGCCTCACGGATGAAGCGCTCCACGAACGCGGCATCCCCGGCGAGGTCCGGATGCATCACCTTGAGCGCCAGCTCGCGGTCGAGCCGGGTGTCGACGGCCCGGTAGACCGTGGCCATACCGCCGACGGCGATGCGCGCGTCGACGCGGTAGCGGCCGTCGAGCACCTGCCCGACGAGAGGGTCCTGGAGGGTCGTATCCACCCCGCGATTCTACGAGCCGCCACCGACACCCCCGGTCCGGCGGGGTGCGGCGGGCGGTACTGGGGCCGAGCTGTGACAGCCCGGGCGCCCACCCCGGACCCGTACCGCCCCGGGGCGCGGCCGGAACCCGTGCGGCCGGAACCCGTGCGGCCGGGACGCGGGCCGGCCCGTGCGGCCGGGTCCGTATCGCCGGGGGCGGAGGCGGGTCCGCGCGGCCGGGCCCGTACAGCCGGGCGCGCGGCCGGGCTCAGAAGGCCGGGCGCTCCGGGTCCAGCGCCGCCATGCCGTCGACCGGGGACGACGCCTCGGCGAAGTGGCGGCGCGGAATCCGGCCCGCGCGGTGCGCCAGCCGGCCGGCCTCGACGGCGTGCCGCATCGCCCGAGCCATCAGCTCCGGCTCCTGGGCCCGGGTGACGGCCGACGCCAGCATCACCGCCGCGCACCCCAGCTCCATGGCGAACGCCGCGTCGGACGCCGTGCCCGCGCCCGCGTCGAGGATCACCGGCACCCCCGCCCCCTCGACGATCAGCCGGAAGTTGTGCGGGTTGCGGATGCCGAGCCCGGAGCCGATGGGGGAGCCGAGCGGCATGATCGCCGCGCAGCCCACATCCTCCAGCTTCCGGGCGAGGACCGGATCGTCATTGGTGTACGGGAGGACGGTGAAGCCGTCGTCCACCAGGATCTCGGCCGCGTCGAGCAGCTCGATCGGGTCGGGCAGCAGGGTCCGCTCGTCGGCGACGACCTCCAGCTTGATCCACGAGGTGCCCAGCGCCTCCCGGGCCAGCCGGGCGGTGAGCACCGCCTCCCCCGCCGTGAAGCAGCCCGCCGTGTTGGGCAGCACCTGGATACCGAGCTTCTCCAGGACGGACAGGACGGAACCCTGGACGGTCGGGTCGAGACGGCGCATGGCGACCGTGGTGAGTTCGGTGCCGCTGGCGACGAGGGAGCACTCCAGGACCTGGAGGCTGGGCGCCCCGCCCGTGCCCATGATCAGCCGGGAGCCGAAGGTGGCGGGCCCGAGGGTGAGCCGGTCGTCCGACATCGCGCCTCAGCCTCCCTGGACGGCGGTGAGGACTTCCACCCGGTCGCCGTCGCCGAGCGGGGTGTGGGCCCAGCGGCTGCGCGGGACCACCGTCTCGTTGACGGCGGCGGCCACCCCGGCCCCGGCGCTGGTGAGCTGCGCGATCAGGGTGTCCAGCGTGGTTCCGGTGGCGAGTTCACGCCGTTCGCCGTTGACGGAGACGGCGACGGGCACAGTACTCATACGGGCTGCTCCTGGGAGAGGGGGGAGAAGCGGCGGGGAGTGAAGGGGCGGGCTTCCTCCGGCAGTACGCCGGTGCTCAGCGCGGTCGCCAGCACATCGCCGGTGACCGGCGCCAGCAGCACGCCGTTGCGGTGGTGGCCGGTGGCCAGCAGCAGGCCCGGCAGGGCCGTCGGGCCGAGCAGGGGCGCGTTGTCGGGCGAGCAGGGGCGCAGCCCGGCGCGGGTCTCGGTCAGCGGGAGCTCGGTGATGCCCGGGACCAGCTCATGGGCGTCCCGCAGCAGTTCGTACACCCCGCCGGCGGTGACGGTGGTGTCCCACCCCAGCTCCTCGCTGGTGGCGCCGATGACCAGCTCACCGCTCTCGCGCGGCACCAGATAGACCTGGCTGCCCCGCACCACGGCCCGGACGGTCCGGGACAGGAAGGGGGCATGGGACGGTGGCACGGTCAGCCGCAGCACCTGGCCCTTCACCGGGCGGACCGGAGGAAGCACATCCTCCGGGACCCCGCCGAGACGGCCGCTCAGACTGCCCCCGGCGAGCACCACCTGCCCGGCGTCCACGGCGGTCCCGTTGTCGAGCACGGCTCCGGTGGCCCGCCCGCCCGCCACCGAGAGCCGCTCGGCCCAGCCGAGGTGGAAGGCCACCCCCGCGCGCTCACAGGCCGTCACCAGGGCGCCGGCGAGCCGCCGGGGATCGACCTGGTGGTCGCCGTCCACCCGCAGCCCGCCGCGCACACCGGGGGCCAGCATCGGTTCGAGCCGACGGCACTCACGGCCGCTCAGCCACTGGGACTCCAGCCCCGACCGCAGGTGCAGGGCGTGCAGCTCGCGCAGATGCGCCCGGTCGTCGGCGTCGAGGGCCACGGCGAGGGTGCCGCAGGCGCGATAGCCGATGTCCCGTCCGGACGCCTCCTCCAGCTCGGCGGCGAAACCGGGGTAGCGGCGGGCGGATTCGAGGTTGAGGCCGAGCAGGGTCTGTTCGCCGTAGTGGAGTTCGGTGACGGCGGCGAGCATCCCGGCGGCGACCCTGGCGGCCCCCCGGCCGGGGCGCGGGTCCGCGACGGTGACGCTCAGCCCCCGTTGGGCGGCCCGCCAGGCCGTGGCGAGGCCGATGATTCCGCCCCCGATGACCAGGACGTCCGGCACCGGTGGTCGGTCCGTCGCGGTCCGTGTGACAGAGATCTGTGGCATGGACGGTCGGCTCCTCCCTTCGCCGGCATGACCCGGATCAGGTTCGTACGGTCGGAGGCCGTCCAGCCTCCCTCTCAGCCCGGTGCGTCCGGGCTCCCGCGAGTGCTTTACGGTGGCCACCCTAACCCCAGCGCCCAACGCGCAGTAAGGCGCGTGGGCACCGGCCGGACACCGAGGCAGAGGGAGCACGGCAGTGACGAGGTCGCTCGACGGACTGGTCTTCGCGCCGGTCGCGGATCAGGCCCCCGGACAGGTGGGCACCGGCACCCGCTTTCTCTACCACGAGCGGGACGGCCGGATCTGGGCCGAGTACGAGGGCGGCGATGTGGTCCTGGGCCGGCTGGTGGGCACCCGGGAGGGCGACCGCGTCGACTTCCGCTACGTACAGCTCACGGCCGACGGCGCCACCTCGTCGGGGCACTGCGTCTCGACCGTCTCCCCGCTCGCCGACGGCAGGCTGCGGATGACGGAGACCTGGGAGTGGGAGTCCCGGGCGGGCAGCGGGACGAGCGTGGTGGAGCAGGTGCGGTGACGGCGGGGCGGACGCCTCCTGTTCGCGGGGATCACCGGCTGCGTAAGGTTGGCGCGTGAGCGAGCGGAGCGGTGAGCGGCGGGCGGGGCGCGTGGTCGTGGCCGGCGCGGGCATGGCCGGGGTGCAGACCGCCGTCGCCCTGCGCGATCAGGGATTCACCGGACCGGTCACCCTGATCGGAGCCGAACCCCACCAGCCCTACGACAGGCCGCCGCTCTCCAAGGCGGTCCTGCTCGGCACGGCCGAGGGCTCGGCGTTCGATGTGGACTTCGAGACACTCGGCATCGAGCTGCGGCTCGGCTGCGCCGTCACCGGCGTACGGCCCGGGGCGCACGAGCTGGACACCGAGGCCGGAGCCGTCCCGTACGACACCCTGGTCATCGCCACCGGCGCCGAGCCCCTCACCCTGCCGGGCACCGGCGCGGTCCCCGGGGTCCATCTGCTGCGCACCCTGGACGACGCCGCCCGGCTGCGGCCCGTCCTCACCGCCCGGCACGACATCGTGGTCGTCGGCGCGGGCTGGATCGGGGCGGAGTTCGCCACCGCCGCCCGGGGCGCGGGGTGCGCGGTCACCGTGGTGGAGGCCGCCGGGCGGCCTCTCGCGGGCGCCCTGCCCGCCGAGGTCGCCGCCCCGATGGCCGGCTGGTACGCGGAGCACGGGGTCACGCTGATCACCGGCGCCCGGGTGGCGGGGATCGAGCCGGGCACCGTCGTCCTCGCGGACGGGCGGAGGCTCCCGGCGGGCGCGGTGGTCGTCGGCATCGGCGCCAGGCCCGCCACCGGCTGGCTCGCCGGCTCCGGGATCGAGACCGGCCCCGACGGCGCGATCACCGCCGACAGCCATCTGCGCACCTCCCGCCCCGATGTGTACGCCGTCGGGGACTGCGCCTCCTTCCCCTCCGCCCGCTACGGCCGGCGGCTGCTCGTCCACCACTGGGACAACGCCCTCCAGGGCCCGCGGACCGTCGCCGCGAACGTGCTGGCCGCCGGGCGGGGGGAGCCGCCGCTCCGCTACGACCCGGTGCCCTACTTCTGGTCCGAGCAGTTCGGCCGCTTCGTCCAGTACGCGGGCGACCACACCGGCGCCGACACCACGTGGTGGCGGGGCGGCCCCGACGACACCGGCTGGACGGTGCTCTGGCTGCGCGACGGCGCCCTCACCGCACTGCTCGCCGTGGACCGCCCACGGGACCTCGCCCAGGGCCGCAAGCTCCTCCTGTCGGGCGCCCGGCTGGACCGGGAGCGGGCCACCGACCCCTCCGTACCCCTGAAGGGCGCGTCCGTCTGATCCGGTCATGACCGAGATGCACCGCTCTGACCAGCCATAATGTTAAAAAGGTGGTTCGCCTTCAGCGGATGGCCCGGGGGCTGGCTACCGGCTGTCAGTCCCAGATGGCAGGCTTGTCCCGTGACCGAGATTGACGCAAAGATCGATGCTCTCGTCCCTGCCTGGCTCACCCTCCCCGACATCGCGGAACTCCTCGATGTCGAGGTGACGCGTGTGCGCCAGCTGGTCAAGGAGGGCCAGCTGATCGCCGTGCGCCGGGGTGAGAACCGGGCGCTTCAGGTTCCCGCCGCCTTCATCGACGGCGACAAGGTCGTCAAGGGCCTCTCCGGCACCCTGACGCTCCTGAAGGACGACGGCTTCACCGACGGAGAAATGCTGGAGTGGCTCTTCACTCCCGACCCCAGCCTGCCCGGCACCCCCGCGCAGGCCCTCAGCGAGAACCGCGGCACGGAAGTGAAGCGCCGCGCCCAGGCGCTGGCCGTCTGAGCCCGGCGCCCGCGTCCGGCCGTCCCCGGCGGGCGCTCCGACGACCGCACCACGGCCACGTGGAGCGATGACACCAGAGCGGGGTGCGTGCGGGGCCGCCGCGCCATGCGGCGCGCGCCCGCCCGTGCCCCGCCGACCCACCCGGGGGGAACCGCCATGCCCAGCACCCGAGCGCCGCTCACCGACGCCCGGCTCTACCTCTGCACCGATGCCCGCACCCGGCAGGGCGACCTCCCCGAGTTCCTCGACGCGGTCCTCGCCGCCGGGGTCGACATCGTGCAGCTCCGCGACAAGGGCATGGAGGCCGCCGAGGAACTGGACCGGCTGAGCGTCTTCGCCGACGCCTGCCGGCGCCACGGCAAGCTGCTCGCGGTGAACGACCGGGCGGACGTCGCCCACGCGGCCGGCTCCGATGTGCTCCATCTGGGCCAGGGTGATCTCCCGGTCCCGGCCGCCCGGGCGGTCCTCGGCGAGTCCGTTCTCATCGGCCGCTCCACCCACTCCCCGGCCGAGGCGGCGGCCGCCGCCGCCGAGCCGGGCGTGGACTACTTCTGCACCGGGCCCTGCTGGCCCACCCCGACCAAGCCCGGGCGGCACGCCCCCGGGCTCGACCTGGTCCGCTCCACCGCGGCCCTCGCCACCGACCGTCCCTGGTTCGCCATCGGCGGGATCGACGCGACCAATCTCGACGAGGTGCTGGAGGCGGGCGCCCGCCGGATCGTCGTGGTCCGGGCGATTACGGAGGCGTCCGACCCCGCCGCGGCGACCGCGGATCTCAGCAGGAGGATTCGGGCATACAGCTCATAGTCGAAGGCTGTCGAGCCCTGGCCGCGCCCGGTGGGAAACCGCTTTCCGGCGGGCGGAGTGATCAAGCCGAATGCGCGCGGCGCGTGTCCGATTGCTGGACTCCTGTTGGGTGACCCCCTTACCCCCGATAACCTGCGGGTATGGCCTTCGGAACATATTCGACCAGGACGGACCGCGCACGGACCGTGCGCGAGTTGCTCGCGACAGGCAAGGCGTCCTACTCCTTCGAGTTCTGGGCGCCCAAGACCGAGAAGGGCGAGCGCAACCTCTGGAACGCCCTGCGCAGGATCGAGGCGGTGGCCCCCAGCTTTGTCTCCGTGACCTACGGCGCGGGGGGCTCCACCCGGGCCGGCACGGTCAAGGCCACCGAGCAGATCGCCGCCGACACCACGCTCACCCCGGTGGCCCACCTCACCGCGGTGAACCACTCCATCGCCGAGCTGCGCAATATGATCGGCCAGTACGCCTCCGCCGGAATCCGCAACATCCTCGCCGTCCGGGGCGACCCGCCCGGCGACCCGATGGGGGAGTGGGTCGAGCATCCCCAGGGCGTGCGGTACGCGGCCGAACTGGTCCGGCTCATCAAGGAGTCCGGCGACTTCTGCGTGGGCGTCGCGGCCTTCCCCGAGATGCACCCCCGCTCCCAGGACTGGGAGACGGACATCCGGCACTTCGTCGACAAGTGCCGCGCCGGTGCCGACTACGCGATCACCCAGATGTTCTTCCGCCCCGAGGACTATCTGCGGCTGCGCGACCGGGTCGGGGCCGCGGGCTGCGACACCCCGATCATCCCCGAGATCATGCCGGTCACCAGCGTCCGGCAGCTCGAACGGTTCGGGCAGCTCAGCAATGCCGTGATCCCGGCGAAGCTGAAAGAGGGCATCCTCAGCGTCAAGGACGACCCCGCGGCTGTACGCTCCATGGGAATAGAGTTCGCAACCGAGTTCTGTGCGGAGCTGCTCTCCGAGGGTGTTCCCGGGCTGCACTTCATCACGCTCAACAACTCCACGGCGACACTTGAGATATACGAGAATCTCGGACTGCACAGACAGTCCTGATCGGCCCTACCCGCCCCGAGCCGGGGCGGGGGCCGAGGGAGAGGGGCGGGCATGGGCTGGACGGTCCTCTACATCGCGTTCGGCGTGGTCGCGCTGTGGCTGCTCGGTGAGGTGCTGCTGCAGTACAAGGCGCGGCTGAGGTGGCGTCTCCTCGCCTTCGTCGGGTTCCTGGGGGTGGTGCTGGGGGTGCTGCTCTCCTCCGTGGTGGTGATCGCGCTCGGCACGATCACCTTCGCCGTGGGGCAGACCTATGTGACGCTCTCCTTCCGCCGGGGCTTCTCCACCGGCTGGGCGATCGGCGGGCGGCCCGGGGCGAGCCGCCGCCGCAAGGCAGGGGAGAAGGACGCCTCGCGCGAACCGGTCATCGAGGTCTCGGGACTTGAGGAGACCGCCGTACCGCCCTACGCGACGGCGGCCCCGCTGGATCTGGACCCCGAGCCGGTCTACGCGCCACAGCCGATGCCCGACGACACCAACGGGTACGGCGTCTACACCGGCGCCCCCTTCGACGGCCCCCAGCCCGCCCCGGGCGGCCCGTCCGGCGAGGGCTACGGCCAGTACGACCCGTACTACGACGCCGGACAGCCGCCCGCCCGGGACGACTTCGGCACGGACCCCCAGCAGTACCCCGCGTACTCCGATCCCTATGTGGGCGGCCAGCAGTACAGCCCGGCGGAGAGCTACGACAGCTTCGGCAACCCGCAGTCGTACGACGCCGATCCGTACTACGCGCAGCAGTCGTACACGGATACGCCTCCCGGTGGTGTGTGGGTCCCGCAGCAACGGGACACGGAGCCGCCCCGGGAGCAGCCGGACCCGCAGCAGCCGTACGGCTACGACCCCGAGTACAACAACGAGCAGCAGTACCGCTACTGACTCGCAGGGGGCTGACCTCCCTGACCCGGCCGCACCCCGGCCACTCCCTGCCCCTGTGGTGAGGGGTCCGTCCTCAAGCGCCGGGCGGGCTGGAGATGCGCATGCTCGGGCTCCCGTGGTGCGGGTGCGTCCTCAAGCGCCGGGCGGGCTGGGGGTGACGGGTTCGCCCGGCGCGGAGCGCTCTCACTGGGAGCCGCGGAAATCCGGCCCCTCGACGATCAGCCCCGCCACCAGCGCCCCGGACATCCCCGCATGAGCCAACCCCCCGCCCGGATGCGCATACCCCCCCACCAGATGGAGCCCCGGGAGCCGGGTGCTGTTCGCCGGGTGGAGATGGCGCCCCCCGGGCCCGGCCAGCGAGGGCGCCGCCATCCCTCCCGTCTCGGCGGGGGTCAGGATCTCCCGCCACAGCATCCGCTCCCGCAGCCCGCCCCCGCTCTCACCCATGGCCCGGGCGGCCGCCTCGACCAGGACCTCCGCGTACCGCTCGCGCAGCGCCTTGTCCGTCCAGTCGACCGGGCCCCCGTGGCCCGCGACCGTCGCCGACACGGTGACCGCCTCATGGCCGCCGTCCGGGCGGGTCGCCGGATCGTCCGGACGCAGCACGGTGACGGTGGGCCGCTCGGCGAGCCGCCCGCCGAAGACGGCCGCAGCCTCCTCCCCGGTGTCCGGGGCGTGCACCACACTGCGGTGCGCAACGGCCGCCGGCCGCCCCCCGCGCAGCGCCAGCAGCACGGTGAACCTGCCGGGCAGCGGCTCCTCGCCGCCGCCCTCGCGCGGCCGGATGTCATCCTCCCCCCACAGCGGACACCCGGTCAGCGCGGCGGCCCCCGCGCCCGCCACCACCTGGTCGGCCTCCACGGCCGAGCCGTCCGCCAGCACGACGCCCGCGGCCCGGCCGTCCCGCACCACCACCGAGGTCACCTCGCACTCGAAGCGGAACTCAACCTTCCGGGCGAGGCATCTCCCGTGCACCGCCCGCGCCAGCCGGTGCAGCCCGCCCTCGACGTACCAGGTGCCGAAGGTCTGCTCCAGATACGGCAGCAGAGCCGCCCCCGCCGGCGCGTGCCGGGGGTCCAGGCCGTACCCCAGGACACAGCCCTCGAGGAGCGCGGCCAGCCGGCGGTCGGCCAGCTCCCACGCCCCGGTCTCGGTCACGCTGGCCGCCTGCCGGGTGCGCAGCATCCGGCGCTGCCGGAGCGCCGGATAGGGATCGCGCTCCAGCACCCGCCAGTCCCGCCACAGCGGCTCCTCCAGCAGGGGCCGCCGGGAGCGGTCCCAGGCATCCCGGGCCCGGCCCAGGAAGTCCCCCCACCGCTCGCCCGCCCCCCCGCCGAGCGCCGACTCCAGCGCGGAGACGATCCCCGCGCGCGACGCGTCGGGCAGCACGGCCTCGGTGCCGTCGGCGAACAGATGCCGGCCGGCCGGATCGACCTGGACCAGGCCGACGCACCGCTCCAGCGGCTCCCGGCCCGTCTTCACGAAGAGATCCCGCCAGACCGCGGGCAGATGCAGCAGACCGGGCCCGGTGTCGAAGGCGAACCCCTCGCGCTCGAAGGAGCCCACCGACCCGCCGGGGGCAGCCGAGCGCTCGTACACCGTCACCCGGTGGCCTGCCACGGCCAGCCGGGCGGCCGCCGCCATCGCGCCCATCCCGGCGCCGATCACCGCAATCCGTGCCATGCCGAAAACTCTATCGACCCCCACTGACACTGCCGCCGCACGCCCTCGGCCCGCGCCCGCCCACCCGGGCGGGGACCGCGCCGGCGACCGCAGCCCCGCACGGGGGGAGTACGGACGCGGACGCGATCGTCACCAGACCGGACCTCCCACGGCTGGGCCCGCGCCCCCACGGCTGAGTACGACTACCTAGCCGCCGATATGAGTACGCGCGCGGATGGGCCGCCACCTGCGCGGACGGAAGAGTGGAGCCCACGGAGGGGGACGCGGCGCCGGCACCGACGACACGGGGCGGCGGAACGGCGCGGCGCCCCCGACGGAGAGCTTCCCTCGCGGAAGCGTTCCGGCGGCACGAGGGGAACGGGGAACGGGGAACGGGGCGCCGGAAACGGGGGACAGGGGGAACAACGGGGGAATCGAGGGAACGGGGGAACAGCGGGGGCCGCGATGCGCCGGCCCGGCGGGACTCGGGGGAGTCCCGCCGGGCCGGCCCATCGCCGTCCGCGCGGGTCAGCGCCCGCTGACCCGCCCGTGCAGCAGCCGCGACAGCGCCGCGTGCACATCGTCCAGGGACCGCTCCGGCTGGAACGACTGCCAGTCCAGCGCCGCCACCAGCACCATCCCCACCAGGGCCGCCGCGCTGAGCGGAATATCGATCTCCTCGCTCAGCTCGCCGTTCTCCACGGCCTCCCGCAGCACCGTCTCGACCACCGCCACCGCCTGCTGACGCACCACCAGCAGCGTGGACTGCCACGCCCGGTTGGTGCGCCACAGCTCGGCGACGTAGAGCTGGGTGAAGGCCGGATAGCGGTCGATGAAGACCAGACCCGCCCGGATCATCCCGTCCAGCGCCTCGACCTTGGTGCCCCCGCGCTCCGCGGTCTCGTCCGCGGCGGACTGGAGCGACGCGGTCAGCAGGCCGACCCCGAACCGCAGCAACTCCTCGAACAGCTCCGTCTTGCTCTTGAAGTTGTAGTAGACCGTGCCCTTGGCGACCCCGGCCCGCTCGGCGATCTCGTCCACCGTGGTCGCCGAGAAACCCTGCTCGGCGATCAGGGTCACCGCGGCCTCGTAGAGCTTGGCCCGGGTCGCCCGGCGTCTGGTGCTGCTGCTGTCCCTCGCGTCCATGCCGCCGATTCTCACAGGTCTCGGGGTTTTCCCGGGCTTGTTCCGGCAGCCGGCCGGCCTCGTCACAGACTCAGCTCGGGGTGGAGCCGGTCCAGTGTCCAGACCTGCTTGCGCCGCGCCGTCAGAGCGGTGAGAGCCAGCGCCCCGGCCGTGAAGGCGAGCAGGACGGCCGTCGCCTGCCACACCGGTCCGAGACCGCCGCCCGTGATCAGCCTCCGCAGCGCCTCCACCACATGGCTCATCGGCAGGAACGGATGGATCGCGTTGAAGAACGCCGGACTGGTCTGAACGGGATAGGTGCCGCCCGCCGAGGTCAGCTGGAGCATCAGCACCGCCAGGACGAGAATCCGTCCGGCCGCCCCGAAGCGGGCGTTCAGCCACTGGATGATCGCGGCGAAGCAGCAGATGACGAGCGCGAGGAAGGCGAGCGTCCCGGCCGCGTACGCCACCCTCATCCCCAGCGACCAGTGCAGCACCGCCATCAGCGCCCCGACCTGCACCAGACCGATGGCCACCACCGGCAGCCAGCCCGCCAGCGCGATCCGCCAGGCCGAACCCCCGGCGGCGAGCGCCCTCCGGTTCATCGGCTGGATGATCATGTACGCCACCATCGCGCCGACCCAGAGGGAGAGCGGGATGAAGTACGGGGCGAAGCCCGTGCCGTAGTTGGGCGCCTGGTTCAGGGTCTGGCTGGCCAGTTTCACCGGGTCCGCCATGACCTCGGTGCGCAGATCGCGGTCCTTCTCGCTGTAGTCGGGGATCTTCGCCACACCGTCGTGCAGGCCCCCCGCCAGATCGGCGGAGCCGTCGGCGAGCTTGAACAGGCCGCCGTCCAGGTCCCCCGCGCCCTTCTTCAGCTTCCCGACACCGGTGTCGATCTCGCCGGCGCCGGACCGGGCGCCGGTCAGCCCCGTGTGCAGCTCGGTCATGCCCCGGGAGACGCTCTGCGCACCCGTGTTGAGCGCGTTGATCCGTTCCAGGGCCGAGGCGAGGTCCTTCTCCAGGCCGGGCGAGCGCTCGGCGAGCTCCGCCGCCTTCTTCTGGAGGTCCTGGAGACGGCTGTCCAGCTTCCGCAGACCGCCCTGGTTCTCCCGGACCAGGGCGGTGACCCCGGCCGCCGATGCGGCGGCCTCCGTCGCGGCGGCGCTCGCGCGCTCCAGCGCGGGGCAGGCGACGGGGTCGGGCTCGGCCACGTCCCCGCACTGCTTCCCGTGGAGCGCCTTCAGCTCGTCGGCCGAGGTCTGGACACGTGTCGCGGCGGCGGGGCCGCTCTCCGTCAGTCCGGCGAGGCCGTCGCGGATCAGCTTCGAGGAGTCGGCGACCAGCAGGGCCGCGTCACCGATGGATGTGCCGTTGTCCTTGAGGTACGGGCGGATGCCGCCGGCGAGGCCGCCCGCCTTCCCGGCGAGCGCCCCGGTGCCGTTCGCCAGCTCCCGGGTCCCGGTCCTGAGATCCCCCGCGCCCTTCTCCAGCCGGGCGAGGGCTCCGGTGAGCCTGTCGGTGCTGTTCTTGGCGTTCTTCAGGCCGTCCGCCAGCTCCGTGGAGCCCTTCCTGGCCTCGCCGATGCCGCCCTTGAGGTCGTCCGCGCCCTTCGCGGCGTCCTCGGTCGCGCTGTGGATGTCCGAGAAGTTGATGAAGATCCGGTCCAGGAACGAGCGGGACGCCTTGGTGGAGGCGGCGGTGCGCACCTCCGCGAACACGGTCCGGGAGACCTGTCCGACGATGTAGTTGCTGGCGTCGTTCGTGCGCACCTGGAGGGCGCCGGTCTCCGGTGAGTCGCCGGAGCTGGACGCGATCCGCTCGCTGAAGTCCTCGGGCATCGTCAGGGAGAGGTAGTACGCGCCGTTCTCGACGCCCTCGCGGGCCTCGGCCCCGCTCACCTCGTGCCAGTCGAACACCTCGCTGTCGCGCAGGTTCCGGGCGATCTCGTCGCCCGCCGCGAGCCTCCCGTCGCCCTCCTCGGCCCCCTTGTCGTCGTTGACCAGGGCGACGGGGATGCGGTCGAGCCGTCCGTACGGGTCCCAGAAGGACCACAGGTACAGCGCCCCGTACAGCAGCGGCAGCAGCACGATCGCCACCACGGCGGCCCTGGGGAGCCTGCCCCTGCCGAACCGCCTCAGCTCAAGCGCGGCCAGTCTCGGCGAACGCATCGGCCGTCCCCTCCCCGTTGTCGTCGTCCATGGAGCCGCCCGCACCGTCGGTGCCGCCGCTGCTGTGGGTGCTGTCCGTGCTGTCCGTGCTGTCCGCGGCGCCTGCGCCGTCCGGACCGTCCGTGCGGACGACGGTGGTCCCCTCGGGCGCCTGGCTGCACACGGACACCACGGTGGTGCCGGTGCCGGCCGCCACCGAGCGCAGCAGCTCCCACGCCTCGGTCCGTTCGGCGTCCGAGAGCTTCAGATCGGTGTCGTCCACCGCGAGGAGCCGGGGGCGCCCGATCAGCGCGAGCGCGATGGACAGCCGCAGGGCCTCCAGCCGCTCCAGGGCGCGTACGGGGGTGCGCTCCGCCCTCGGGAGCGAGGCCGGGTCGAGCCCGGCCGCCGACAGCGCCTCCGCGATCCGCGCCCGGGTCCCGGCCGCCCGCTCGCCCGGCGGGCGCAGCAGCGCCCGCAGCGAGCCGTCGAACCGCCGCTGGAGCAGGGCGCGCTCGCGCAGATGCTCCGCGACGGTCAGTGCCGGGTCCAGCTCGCTCACCGACGGTACGGGGCCGAGCGCGCTGATCCTGCGGACCGCGGCCATCCCGCGCGGCAGCGTGAGACCGCCGATCTCGGCACGGCCCTCGGTGGGGCGCATCCGGCCGGCGAGCGCGAGCAGCAGACAGGTCCGGCCGGAGCCGGAGAGGCCCTCGACCGCGATGAGCGAACCGGGCGCCGCGTCGATGTCGACCGAGCGGAAGGCCCATCCCCGCGGGCCCTTGAGCCCGAACCCCTCGGCGAAGACGGCCGCCCCGTGCGGGCTGTCCACAGGCCCCTCTTGTTTTTGTACTGACCAGTCAGTGCAAAAACTAACCCTGGATCGAGCGTTGAGGCAAAAGCGCAGGTCAACGCGGATTGTCAGTGGCTGCCCCCACGATGGACACATACGGCCACAGTGCCGTCACACGACGACAGGAGGCTCGTCATGGCCAGCGACCACACGGCAGCCCCACACCGGCGCCGTGCCACCGGCCCTGTCCCCTCACTGACCGGGCCCGCGAGCGATGTGCACCCCGTCCCACGGCGTGCGTCGGCCCCGCCCGCGGCCCTCGATCTGCTCGCCCAGGCCCGCCGGGGCCTCGACGAGGCCGCCGCTCTCGAACCGCCCAACGAGCGGTACGCCACCGCCCACCTCGCCGCCCTGCGGACCGCCGCCGCGGTCCTCGCCGCCCGGGGCTACCCCGACGGTCCGCCCGCCGCCCGGCGCGGCCGGGGAGAGCCCACCCGGCGCGGTCGCAGGGCGGGCATCCGCAGCGCCTGGGAGCTGTTGCCCGAGAGCGCTCCCGAACTGTCCGAGTGGAGCGCCCACTTCGCCTCCGGAGCGCCGCGCCGGGCGCGCGCGGAGGCCGGTATACGCGGCGCGGCCAGCAGCCGCGAGGCCGACGACCTGCTGAGGGACGCGGCGATGTTCCTCCGCCTGGTGGAGCGCCTGCTCGTGCTCCACCCCGCACCGCCCGGGCCGGCGGCGGCCGGTCCGCCCGCACCGCGCCCCCCGGAGCCCGGGCCGCGGCCCGCCGTGCGGCAGGAGGAGGCCGGGTGAGCGCGCCCGCCGCCCGGCCTCCCTCTCCCGCCGCCCGGCCCCGTGCCGGTCCTCGCGGCCCCGCCGTCCCGCCGTCCCGCTGACCCGGCGTGCTGCCGCCCCGCCGCCCTGTCGCGCGCACCGGCCGCGGGCGCGCGCGACCACGGAGCGGGACGCGGCGCCGGCGTCCGGGAAGGAGGCAATAGGGTGGGAGATGTCCTCAGTCCCACGGGGGCCACCCAGCGGGAGGCCCTCCACGAGAGTCCACCGTCCACCGCGAGAGCCCGACCCGGCGGTCCCCGACCGAGGTCGTCGCCCACCGCACGCCCCGCCGCTCCCGCGCGGCCGGGGCGGCACCGTCCGAGGAGTCAACTGCCGTGCCGGACCCGTCCCACCGCGGGGCCACCCCGCCGCGCCCGCCCCGCGCCGCCCTCCGCACCTCCGTGGTCTGGGAGGTCCTCAAGGAGGCCCTCGACCGCCGGGTCGAGGCCACCGGGAGGGAGGCCCTGGACGTCCTCGACACCGGCGGCGGCAGCGGGTCCTTCGCGGTGCCCGTCGCCCAGCTCGGCCACCGGGTGACCGTCGTCGACCCCAGCCCCAACGCGCTCTTCGCGCTGGAGCGCAGGGCGGCCGAGGCGGCCGTCGCCGACCGGGTGCAGGGCGTCCAGGGCGATGTGCACGGCCTCTTCGACGTCGTCGGGCGCGACGGCTACGACGTGGTCCTGTGCCACGGCGTCCTGGAGTACGTGGACGACCCCGCCGACGGCGTGCGCAACGCGGTGGACGCGCTGCGGCCCGGCGGCGCGCTCAGCCTGCTCGCCGCCGGGCTGGGCGGGGCCGTCATGGCCCGCGCGCTCGCCGGCCACTTCGCGGAGGCCCGCCAGGCGCTCACCGACCCCCGGGGCCGCTGGGGCGACGGGGACCCGACGCCCCGCCGCTTCACCGCCGAGCAGCTCTCCGGGCTGGTCACCGGGGCCGGCGCCGAGATCGGCGCGGTCCACGGGGTGCGGGTCTTCGCCGACCTGGTCCCCGGCGTCCTGGTGGACACCGAGCCGGGCGCCCTGGACGCCCTGCTGAAGCTGGAGGCCGAAGCCGCCGAGCTGCCCGCCTTCCACTCGGTCGCCACCCAGCTCCACGTACTGGGCCGGAAGCACGGCTGATCAGGGGCGCAGCCGCAGATGGAGTAGGACACAGACCCCCCGATCGGGTCCGCCGCCCCGTATGATCGAGGGACACCATCCGGCATGACGGATCGGAGGTTGGGGAATCTACGCCTCAGCAGCCAAAGCCGCCGTGGCGGCCCAAACTGGCGAACTGGCGTAGAGGGCGGGTTTCACGGGGGCGATTCCCTGCCTATCCTGAAAGGGCCGCATACGGTCGCCCCCGCGGCCGACGACTAGGAGGACTCCGTGCCGCTCTCGGAGCACGAGCAGCGAATGCTCGAGCAGATGGAGCGAGCGCTGTACGCCGAAGATCCCAAATTCGCGACAGCGCTTGAGGGAAGCGGGCTGCGTACGTACACCCGGCGACGGGTCTACCAGGCGGTTGCAGGCTTCCTGGTGGGTATCGCGCTCCTCATGGCCGGAATGGTCGCGCAGATGATCTGGATCAGTGTGGTGGGGTTCCTCGTCATGCTGGGCTGTGCGGTTCTGGCCGTCACCGGATGGCGCAAGGCGCCCAAGCCGGGCGAGCAGCAGACCCTGGGGGAGACGGCGGGCAGCGCTCGTCGCCCGTCCCGTCAGTCCCGTCAGCGCAAGTCGATGATGGACCGGATCGAGCAGCGGTGGCAGCGCCGCCGCGACGAACAGGGCCACTGAACCACCCGGTCCCCAGGGACCGGCGGACCGGCCCGGACCTTGTGTCCGGGCCCTGCGGCACAGGGCGGCCTCCGCCGCGCCCCCTTCCGCCCGGGAGCTGAGCCCCGGCGGACTCCCCTCTCCGGCACGGACCCGCGCCCGGTCACCGCTCCGTCTCCGGTCACTGATCCGTGACCGATCGCGGAACCGCCCCCGATCCGCCCCGGGGCCCTCCCCGGGATGGCTCCGGGCCACCGACCCCGACCAGCGAGACGCCGATCAGACGTCGATCAGACGTCGATCAGCGGCGTACGGGCCGTGGCGGCGGCCGGGGAGCAAGCGTCCGGGGGCCGGCCCCGCCGGGCACCGGCCCCACTCCTGCCCTCCCCGCCCGTCCGTCAGCCCCGCTGACGGAACGGCCGGCGCAGCAGTGCCGCCCGCCACTCCCCGCCCCGGGCCCGCAGACGGCCGGTCACCGAGGCCCACCGGTCCGACCCCGCCCAGATCACCCGGACGGCCGAACGGGGAAGCAGCACTGCCCTCAGCCGCCCCCACCGGCCCGCCCCGGCGCGCAGCCCGGCCCGGACACGCGCCGCGTCGTCGGCGAGACCCGTGACCGGCCGGGGCTCCGGCGCGTACAGCACCTGCTCCACCGCGCCGGCGAGGCGGTGCAGCGCCTCGGCGGGCTCGCCCGCCAGCTGCCCCAGCCGCACGATCCGCTCCGCTGTTCCGCGCGGCGTCCGTGAATCGTCCGGCGGGACACCGTGGTCCCAGGCCGTGTCCAGCACCTCCTGCCAGGCCGCCAGCACCCGCGCCCGGACATCCGCCGGGGCCCGGCCGCCGGACGACCGCAGCCTCCGCGCACCGGCGCCGCGCCGCCACAGCATCGGCCCCAGCAGCAGCGCCGCGGCGGCCACCACTCCCGCCACGACCAGCGCCACCGAGCCGATGGACCGGCCCGACCCGGCCGATGTCTCCTCGTCCACCGGGGCGGCCACCGAGCACTCACCGGCCCGCCGCAGCTCCGGAGGGCAGCTGTCCGAGGCCGAGGGAGCCGCGCTCGCCTCGTCGGAGGCCGTCGCCGAGGGCTGCGCCGAGGCGCTCGGCCCACCGGCGGGCGTGTTCTCCAGGGTGTAGTCCGGCTGGCTGCCCCGGCTCGGCGTCGGCTCGAAACGGGTCCAGCCGACCCCCTCGAAGTACAGCTCGGGCCAGGCGTGGGCGTCCCTGGTGCTGACCGACATGGTGCCGTCGGCGCGGGGAGAACCCGGGGTGAACCCCACGGCGACCCGCGCCGGTATACCGAGCGTCCGGGCCATCGCCGCCATCGAGAACGAGAAGTGGATGCAGAAGCCCTCCTTCTCGCGGAGGAAGCGGCTGATCGCGTTGACGCCCGTGCCCGACTGCACCTCGGTGTCATAGGTGAACTCACCGCTGTCGGCGAACCACTCCTGGAGCAGCACCGCCCGCTCGTGGTCGTTGGCCGCACCGCTGGTGACCCGCTCGGCCGTCCGCCGGACCGTCTGCGGGAGGTTGTCGGGCACGTCGGTGTACTCGCGCCGCAGAGCGGCTGGGGCGGGCGGAGCACCGGCCAGCTGCTCCGCCGTCGGGTTCACCGCCAGGCTGCTGACGGTGTACTGCGCCCCGCGGGAGTCCTGGCCCCGGTCCCCGACCAGGGTCCGGCCGCTCGGCTCGAACCGCCAGCGGCCGTCGATCCCGACCCGGGTCGCCGGATAGGGCAGCGGCAGCCAGTTCTGCTTGTAGTAGTCGGCGGCCGAGATGCTCGACCGGACGGGCTTGGTGGGGACCGCGCCGCTCAGCCCCTCCGGCCGGGGGAACCGCTCCGGCACCTCCTGCACCTTGCGCGGCGAGGACCGCCAGGTCGTGCCGTCGAACTGGTCCAGGGCGACGATCCGCAGATAGAAGTCCTCCTTGTTCTCCGCGTCGGTGCGGTAGCGCAGCACCTCGCGGTCCTCCGGCTGGTTCAGGCTCTCCTGGAGCGACACCAGCGGATTCACCGCCGAGATCGTGCTCCCGCCGCCCGACCCGGACCCTCCGGACCCGCCGCCCACATCGGCCAGCAGCCCGCCGTCCAGCGCGGGCAGGGCCGCGGGCACCGCGAGGGCCACACCGAGCGCCAGGACGCCGATCCGGCGTCCGGTGCGCAGCGGGGAGACGGACGGTCCGGCGCCGGGCTCGAAGGGCCGGGCGCCGCCCGTCCGGGGAGAGCCGAAGACCCTGCCCCACTGGGCGACCCGGTCCCGGCCCTCCGCCAGCAGAAGCAGCAGATAGCCGGAGGCCGCGAGCAGGAACCAGAGCCAGTTCGCCGCACCTCCCGCGAGACCCGCCGCCACCGAGTACAGCGCGAGCAGCGGCAGACCCGCCGGGGCGGCACTGCGGAAGGTCACCGCGATGGTGTCCACCGCGAGCCCGATCACCAGCACCCCGCCGATCACCATCAGCGAGATGCCGTCGGAGACGGGCGCCGGGATGGCGTACTGCCCGATGTCGTCGCCGCCCGCGCTCAGCAGCCCGGCGAACCGCTGGAAGACCTCCGGCCCCGGCAGCAGCCCGAACAGTGCCTGCTCCCGGGCGAAGACCCAGGTCAGCAGCGTCAGCCCGGCCAGCGCCTGGACCAGCGCCGTGAGCGGCCCGGCCAGCGCCGCCCGCCTGGCCAGGGCGCCCGCGGCGCTCTGGACGCCCAGCAGCACCACGGCCTGCACCAGCCAGCCCACGCCGTCGAGCAGCGGCACCATCGCGCACGCCGCCATCAGCGTGGCCGCGTACGCACTCAGCGTCAGCCGTCCCCGACCACTCATGACCCATCCCCACCGTTCATGACCATCCCCCGAAGCCGCCGCCCGCACCGCCGGACGGTTCGCCGCGCTGCTGGTCGGCCAGTTGCCACAGTGCCGGGAACGACGCCCCCGGCGGTACGGCCAGCGCCGTCCAGCCGGCCTCGCGCAGCACCCTCAGCCGGCTCTCGACCGGGCCCGGCGAGCCTCCGCCGCTCGTCCACGCCCCGCTGTCCAGGACAAAGGCCACCGCCGAGCCGGCCCGCCGGCACATCCGGGCCGCCAGTGCCGCCTGCTCCTCGTCCAGATCGCCGAAGAAGGCCACCAGCAGCCCCTCGCTCCCGCCGCGCAGCGCCGTGTGGGCGGCCCGCAGCCCCTCCTCCTCCGAGTGGTCCACCACCGCCAGCTCGTCCAGCATCAGCCCGGCGGTGTCGGCGGAGTCCTGGGCACCGGCGAACCCGTCGCCCGTGTCCTCGGGGACGGTGCTCCCGGTGTCCGTCATCAGCCGCACCGAGAAGCCCCGCTCCAGTATGTGGACCAGCGCGGAGGCGGTCCCGGAGACCGCCCACTCGAAGGCGGAATCGGGGCCCGCCCCCTGGTAGGCGATGGCCCGGGTGTCCAGGAGGACCGTGCAGCGGGCGCGCTGCGGCTGCTCCTCGCGCCGCACCATCAACTCGCCGTACCGCGCGGTGGAGCGCCAGTGCACCCGGCGCAGATCGTCGCCGTAGCGGTAGTTCCGCGGGATCACGTCGTCGTCCCCGGCGAGCGCAAGGGAGCGCCGCCGGCCCTCCCCGTACCCCGAGGCGTCACCGGTCAGCCGCACGGGCGGCAGCGGCTCGGTCCGCGGGATCACGGTGAGGGTGTCGAAGGCGCCGAACGAGCGGGTCAGTTCGCACATGCCGAACGGGTCGGTCAGCCGCAGCTGGAGCGGGCCCAGCGGATACCGCCCCCGCAGATCGGAGCGGACCCGGTACGACACCTCGCGGCGGCCCCCCGCCTCCATCCGGTCCAGCACGAACCGGGGCCGGGGTCCCAGCACATAGGGCACATGGTCCTGGAGCATCAGCAGTCCGGTGGGCATCCGCGAGACATTGTCCATCCGCAGGTGCACCCGCGCCTCGGTGCCGGTGGGCACCCGCGCGGGAGTGAGCCGGCGGCTGCCCGTGACGCGGTGGCGGGTGCGGTGGAGCACGGAGACACAGACCAGCGGCAGCACCGCGAGGAGCAGCCCCACCCGCAGCAGATCGCTCTGCCCCAGGACATAGGCACAGCCCGCGGCCGCCACCCCGGCGGCCAGGAACGACCGGCCGCGCGTGGTCAGCCCGCTGAGACCGGCCCGGAAACCGGGCCGGTCCGCGCCGTCGGTGCCGCTGTCGCCGTCCGTTCCCGCCGCCGCGCCGGAAGCCCCGGCGGGCTCCCCCGCGCCTTCCCCGGCCAGGCCCCCCGGAGACATCACAGCCGCCGGGCCCCGGGTACCCCGCCGGGGAGGGGCTGTGGCCGCTCGCCCGCCACATACGCGGTCCGCGCGCCCTCGGCCGTGGGCACCGGAGTGCGCTGGAGGATGTCCAGCACCACCTGCTCCGCCGTGCGCCGGTTCAGCTGGGCCTGCGCCGTGGGCAGCAGCCGGTGCGCCAGCACCTGCACCACCAGCGACTGCACATCGTCCGGCAGCGCGTAGTCCCGGCCGGCCAGCGCGGCGGTGGCCTTCGCCGCGCGCAGCAGATGCAGGGTCGCGCGCGGGGAGGCACCGAGCCGGAGGTCGGGGTGGCTGCGGGTCGCGGCCACCAGCTCCACCGCGTACCGGCGGACGGGCTCGGCCACATGGACATGGCGCACGGCGTCGATCAGCTTCACCATGTCGTCCGCGTGCGCCACCGGCTCCAGGTCGTCGAGGGGCGAGACCCCGCCGTGCACATCGAGCATCTGGAGCTCTGCCTCGGCGCTGGGGTAGCCGATGGAGACCCGCGCCATGAAGCGGTCGCGCTGGGCCTCCGGCAGCGGATAGGTGCCCTCCATCTCCACCGGGTTCTGGGTGGCCACCACCATGAAGGGGCTGGGCAGTTCATAGGTCTTGCCGTCGATGGTGACCTGGCGCTCCTCCATCGACTCCAGCAGCGCCGACTGGGTCTTGGGCGAGGCGCGGTTGATCTCGTCCCCGATCACGATCTGGGCGAAGATCGCGCCGGGCTTGAACTCGAAGTCCCGCCGCTGCTGGTCGAATATGGACACGCCGGTGATGTCGGACGGCAGCAGATCCGGCGTGAACTGGATACGCCGCACCGAGCAGTCGATGGATCTCGCCAGTGCCTTGGCCAGCATGGTCTTCCCCACGCCGGGGACATCCTCGATGAGCAGATGTCCCTCGGCGAGCAGCACGGTCAGCGAAAGCCGTACGACCTCGGGCTTGCCTTCGATCACCCGCTCCACCGATCTGCGGACACGATCCGCTGTGGTGGTCAGATCTGTGAGGCTCGCTCGATTGTCATAGGTCGTCACCCGGCCCTCCTCGGCCCGTTCCACACGGGCCGGGTCTCCAAGCGGCCCGGCCCACCCCGAATCACGAACACCGCACGCGGGAAGTTCCGGAGTGGTGTCGTACCCGCATTCTTGTTGCCGTCGGCGGGTCGTGTCACTTGCCTGTGGACAAGGGGGTGTGATTTGCCGGGTTGATGGGGCTATTTCATGGTGTTCCGGTCGAGCCCTCGAACTTTCCGCCGGGGCGGCCGCATCCGTACGGCCGCCCCGGCGCTTCTCAGAGGCCCGCTCCGGCCATCATTCCGAGGGGACGATCATTCCGGGGGGTCGGTGGGGTCGATCTCCCGCAGCACACCCTGCTTCACATCGAACACAAAGCCGCGCACATCATCGGAGTGCAGCAGGAACGGCGAGGTGCGCACCCGCTGCATGGACTGCCGTACATCCTGGTCCACATCGCGGAACGCCTCCACCGCCCACGGAGGACGCTGCCCGACCTCGTCCTCCAGTTCGTGCCGGAAGTCCTCGGTCAGCGATTCGAGGCCGCAGCCGGTGTGGTGGATGAGGATCACCGTGCGGGTGCCCAGCGCCCGCTGGCTGATGGTGAGCGAACGGATCACATCGTCGGTGACCACGCCGCCGGCGTTCCGGATGGTGTGGCAGTCACCCAGCTCCAGTCCGAGGGCGGCGTGGAGGTCCAGCCGGGCGTCCATGCAGGCGACCACGGCGACCCGGAGAACGGGGCGAGCGTCCATCCCGGGGTCCTGGAACACGGCGGCATAGCGCTGATTCGCCTCGACGAGGCGATCGGTGACCGATCCGCCCGTACGCACAGCGTCGGGGGAGTGGTGCGCGGAAGTCGTCATGGTGACGACGTTAATGGGAACGGGCCGCACCGGCCTGCTGACGGAGGTGACAAAGAACATCAACACGGCTTGTTGTGAGGTAACCCACAGGGGTGCCGACGCCCCACCCGTTCGAGTGAAGTGTTCGCCGTCCCGGCCGCTCCGCCACGCCGTCGGCCGGTTGATTGACCGGCAAGGCCGGTGGACTAAAGTGACGCGCAGTTCACGGAATCATCCTGCACGTTTCCACGATTTCCCCGCGTGTGCGGCGGTACGCACCGCGAGTGCGGCGTACGCACGGTCCGGTCCCGCTCGGCGGTGGACCGGGCCCCCGCGCCGGACCTGAGAGGGCCCTTTGAGCAATACCCGACACGTCCCGGTGATGCTCCAGCGGTGCCTGGACCTCCTGGCCCCGGCCCTGGAAACGCCGGGGTCGGTCGTCGTCGACTGCACCCTGGGGCTCGGCGGCCACAGCGAGGCCCTGCTCACCCGCTTCCCCGGCGCGCGGCTCATCGCCCTCGACCGCGACCCCGAGGCCCTGCGGCTCTCCGGCGAACGGCTCGCCCCCTTCGGCGAGCGTGCCACGCTCGTCCACGCGGTCTACGACGAGCTGCCGGACGTGCTGGAGCGGCTCGGCGTCCCCGCCGTCCAGGGCGTCCTCTTCGACCTCGGCGTCTCCTCCATGCAGCTCGACGAGGCCGGGCGCGGATTCGCGTACGCCCAGGACGCCCCGCTCGACATGCGGATGGACCAGACCACCGGGATCAGCGCCGCCGAGGTCCTCAACACCTATCCGCCCGGCGAGCTGGTGCGCATCCTGCGGATGTACGGCGAGGAGAAGCAGGCCAAGCGGATCGTCTCGGCCGTCGTGCGCGAACGGCAGACGGACCCCTTCACCAACAGCGCCCGGCTGGTGGAGCTGATCCGTGACGCGCTGCCGCAGGCGGCCAAGCGCACCGGGGGCAACCCCGCCAAGCGCACCTTCCAGGCGCTGCGGATCGAGGTCAACGGCGAGCTGACCGTCCTGGAGCGGGCGATTCCGGCGGCGGTCGGGGCGCTCGCGGTCGACGGCCGGATCGCGGTCCTCTCGTACCACTCCCTGGAGGACCGGCTCGTCAAGCAGGTCCTCGCGGCGGGCGCCGCCACCACGGCCCCGCCGGGCCTCCCGGTGGTGCCCGAGGAGTTCCAGCCCCGGCTGAAGCTGCTGACCCGGGGCGCCGAACTGCCGACCGAGGAAGAGGTGGCCGAGAACCGCCGCGCCGCCCCCGCCCGGCTGAGGGGAGCACAGCGCATCCGGGAGGACGTGCGGTGAGCCCGGCGGCCGAGCAGCTCAAGGGGCGTGCCGCCAGGCTCGCCCGCATGATGCCGGCGGGCCCCAGCACCGCCGCGCGCACGCCGTTCGTGCTGCTGGTCGTCGTCCTCCTCGGCGGCGGACTGATCACCCTGCTCCTGCTGAACTCCTCGCTCAACGAGGGCTCCTTCGAACTGAACGAGCTGAAGCAGGAGACCACCGAACTCACCGATGAGCAGCAGGCCCTCCAGCGGGACGTGGACAGCGGGCTGGCCCCCGACGCGCTGGAGCGGCGCGCCCGCGAGCTGGGCATGGTCCCCGGCGGCAACCCCGCCTTCATCGACCCCGGCGGCAGGGTCCGCGGCACCCCCGGCGAGGCCACCGCGCCCCCCGCGACCGGCGTCGCCCCCTCCCCGACCCTCCCCGCCCCTCTCGGCCCCACCCCCCAGACCCTGGGCGGGACCCCCGCCGGTCCGCCGTCCGAGGGACCGACCCCCGGCCCGGGCCAGACCGGCCCCGGACAGACCGGCCCGGCGCCCGGGGGCGGACCCCGCGCCCCGGGCGACCCGACGCAAGCGGACCCGACGCAAGCGGACCTGACGCAAGCGGACCTGACGCAAGCGGACCTGACGCAAGCGGACCCGACGCAAGCGGACCCGGACCGGCCGCCCTCCCCGTCCGGCACCCCCGCCCCGCCCTCCACGCCCCCCGGCAGGTGACCCAGTGCCACCCAAGGAACGATCAGCGCGCCCCTCGGGACGGCCGGCCGGCCCGCACGACCGGGTGCCGGGACCGGCCCGCAAACCACCGGCCCGCAGATCACCGTCCGGTGGGCCACCCTCCCGCCCGGCCCGCCGGACCCCGAAGCCGCCCCCGCTGCGGCTCGGCAGCCCCCGCCCCCGGCTCCGCCTGGTCAGCCTCGGTCTGACGCTGGTGATGCTGGTCTTCGTCGTCCGGCTGCTCCAGGTGCAGGCCGTCGACGCCGAGGCGTACACCGACAAGGCGGAGAAGCACCGCTATATGAGCGTGGTGCTCGCCGCCGAGCGCGGAGAGATCACCGACCGGTCCGGGGTCGCCCTCGCCAGCAGCGTCGACGCCCACGACATCACGGCCGACCCGAAGCTGTTCACGCCCGGCGAGAGCAAGTCCCCGAACGCGCCCGAGCAGGCCGCCGCCCTGCTCGCGCCCATCCTCGGCAAGGAGACCGGCGAACTCGCCGAGAAGCTCCGCACCCCGAACTCCCGCTACACCGTGCTGGCCCGCCGCCAGACCCCGCAGGTCTGGAAGCAGATCAAGGACCTCAAGGGCGTCCTCGCCGAGAAGGCCCGCACCGACCGGGCGGCCGGCGGCCCCGGGGCCAATGTCCTCGCCGGGGTGCTCCAGGAGTCCAGCAGCAAGCGCGTCTACCCGAACGCCGATCTCGCCGCCGGGATACTGGGCTATGTGAACGCCGAGGGCCGCGGCGGCGGGGGCGTCGAGTCCATGCTCGACAAGACCCTCGCCGGCGAGGACGGGGAGATCACCTACGCCCAGTCGGGCGGCCGGCGGGTCCCCACCGCCGACGGCACCCGCGAGACCCCGGCCGTTCCCGGCTCCGATGTGGAGCTGACCATCGACCGCGACATCCAGTGGGCGGCCCAGCGCGCGATCAGCGACCAGGTCTCCAAGTCCAGGGCCGACCGCGGCTATGTGATAGTCCAGGACACCCGCACCGGCGAGGTGCTCGCGATGGCGAACGCGCCCGGCTTCGACCCCAACGACATCTCCCGGGCCGACGCCACCGCCATGGGGAACGCCGCCCTCCAGGACGCCTTCGAGCCCGGCTCCACCGCCAAGGTGATGTCGATGGCCGCCGTTCTGGAGGAGAAGGCCGCCACCCCCGGCACCCATGTCGTGGTCCCCAACCGGCTGCACCGGGGCGATCGGCTGTTCAAGGACGACATCGACCACCCCACCTGGTATCTGACCCTCAACGGGGTGCTCGCCAAGTCCAGCAACATCGGCACCATCCTCGCCACCGGACAGCTCGGCAGGACCCAGGCCGAGGCCAATGAGGTGCTCCACTCCTACCTGCGGAAATTCGGCATCGGCAGCCCCAGCGGGCTCGGCTACCCGGGGGAGACCCCCGGCATCCTCGCCCCGCCGAAGAAGTGGTCCACCTCGCAGCAGTACACGATCCCGTTCGGCCAGGGACTGTCCATCAACGCCATGCAGGCCGCCTCCGTCTACCAGACCATCGCCAACGGCGGCGTACGCGTCGAGCCCACCCTGGTCCGGGGCACCAGGGGGCCCGATGGCCGGTTCGGCGCCGCCCCCGAGCCCAGGAAGACCCGGGTCGTGAGCGAGCGGACCGCCAAGACGCTCTCCACCATGCTGGAGTCCGTCGTCGGCAGCGAAGAGGGCACCGGCACCAAGGCCCGCATCCCCGGCTACCGCGTCGCGGGCAAGACCGGCACCGCCAACCGTGTCGACCCGGAGCTGGGCCGCTACCGCGGCTACACCGCATCCTTCGCCGGCTTCGCCCCCTCCGACGAGCCCCGGATCGCCGTCTACTGCGCCATCCAGAACCCCACCAAGGGAAGCTACTTCGGCGGCCAGATCTGCGGCCCGGTCTACCAGCAGGTCATGCAGTTCGCGCTGAAGACCCTCCAGGTGCCGCCCACCGGCAACGCACCGGCCAGACTCCCCGTCACCTTCGAACCCGGCCCATGACCCGCCGGCGCACCTCCCGCGAGGCGGCCCCGGGCCGGCGGCCGGCCCGCCGGCCCCCGGCCCGCCCCGCACCCGATCGCTCCGGCACCCGATCGCTCCGGCACCCGATCGCTCCGGCACCCGGCCGGCCCGGCCCCCGACCGCCGGGCGTCCCGCCCGAGAACGACCCGAGGAACCACCAGTGACAACCATCACCCCCGACTCCGGGAACCGCGGACCCTCCGGGGCCACACCCTCCGGCAGCCCGCCACCGCCCCCGGCGGACGGCACCGAGGGCGGCCCCCCCTCTTTTGGCTCCGGGCCGGGTGCGCCCGGTACGCTCACCGCCGTGCCACACGCTGATCAGTACCGAACCGCCCCGCAGGACGCCCCCGCGAAGCAGCCGGGAGCTCCCCGGCCGGAAAGGCCCCACCCGACCCCCCTGGGGGACCTGGCCGCCCGGCTGGGGGTGACGAGCCCCGCGGCGGACGAGATCACCGTCACCGGCATCACCCACGACTCACGGGCGGTACGCCCCGGTGATCTGTACGCGGCCCTGCCCGGCGCCCGGCTCCACGGCGCCGACTTCGTCGCCCAGGCCGCCGGTCTCGGCGCCGCCGCCGTCCTCACCGACCCGGCGGGCGCCGAGCGCGCCGCCGCCACCGGACTGCCGGTCCTGGTCACCGGGGACCCGCGGGGCCGGATGGGCGCCCTCGCCGCCGAGATCTACGGCCGGCCCGGCGAGCGGCTGCTCCAGCTCGGCATCACCGGCACCTCGGGGAAGACGACCACCGTCTACCTCATGGAGGGCGGCCTCCGCGCGGCGGGCCGCACCACCGGTCTGATCGGCACGGTCGAGACCCGGATCGGCGACGAGCGGCTCAAGTCGGAGCGGACGACCCCGGAGGCCACCGACCTCCAGGCGCTCTACGCCGTCATGGGCGAGCGCGGGGTCGAGGCGGTCGCCATGGAGGTCTCCAGCCACGCCCTGGTCCTCGGCCGGGTCGACGGCTGTGTCTTCGACGTCGCCGTCTTCAACAACCTCAGCCCGGAGCACATGGAGTTCCACTCCGGCATGGAGGACTACTTCCAGGCGAAGGCGCGGCTCTTCACCCCGGCCCGCAGCCGGCGCGGCGTGGTCAACCTCGACGACGAGTACGGCCGCAGGCTCGTCACGGAGGCCTCCGTCCCCCTCACGACCTTCTCCGCCGAGGGCCATCCGGACGCCGACTGGCGCGCCGAGGACGTGGAAGTGGGCTCCCTGGGCTCCGTCTTCACCGTCGTGGGCCCCGGCGGGGTGCGGGTGCGGGCCGCGGCGCCGCTGCCCGGCCCCTTCAACGTCGCCAACACGCTCGCCGCCGTCGTCACCCTCGCCGTCGCCGGGATCGACCCGCAGACCGCCGCCGACGGCATCGCCGCCGTCCCCGGCGTCCCGGGCCGGCTGGAGCGCGTGGACGAGGGCCAGCCGTACCTCGCCGTGGTCGACTACGCCCACAAGACCGACGCCGTCGAGTCCGTGCTGCGCTCCCTGCGCAAGGTCACCGACGGCCGGGTGCACATCGTCCTCGGCTGCGGCGGCGACCGCGACACCACCAAGCGCGGCCCGATGGGCGCCGCGGCGGCCCGGCTCGCCGACACCGCCGTGCTGACCTCCGACAACCCGCGCTCGGAGGACCCTCTCGCCATCCTCGCCACCATGCTCGCCGGCGCCGCCGAAGTGCCGGCCCACGAGCGCGGCGACGTCCTCGTCGAGGCCGACCGCGCCGCCGCCATCGCCGCGGCCGTCTCCCGGGCCGAGCCCGGTGACACCGTGCTCATCGCCGGAAAGGGCCATGAGCAGGGCCAGGACATCGCCGGAGTCGTCCGTCCCTTCGACGACCGCCAGGTACTGCGCGACGCCATCCGGGCCTCTCGCGCCTCCGTTCACCAGAAACCCCGGGGATGACCAAGTGATCGCCCTCTCCCTCGCCGAGATCGCCAGCATCACCGGCGGGCAGTCGTACGACATACCGAATCCGGAGCTGCTCGTCACCGGGCCCGTGGTCACCGACTCCCGCGCGGTCGGGCCGGGCGCCCTGTTCACCGCCTTCGCGGGCGAGCGCGCCGACGGCCACGACTTCGCCGCCGGCGCGGTCGCGGACGGCGCCGTCGCGGTGCTGGCCACCCGGCCCGTCGGCGTGCCCGCGATCGTCGTGGACGATGTGACCGCCGCCCTCGGCGCCCTCGCCCGCCATGTCGTCGAACGCCTCGGCGCCACCACCGTCGCGCTCACCGGCTCCGCCGGGAAGACCAGCACCAAGGACCTGATCGCCCAGATCCTCCAGCGCAAGGGGCCCACCGTCTACCCGGCGGGCAACCTCAACAACGAGATCGGACTGCCGCTGACCGCGCTGCGGGCCGATGAGACCACCGAGCACCTCGTCCTGGAAATGGGCGCGCGCTATGTCGGTGACATCCGTTACCTGACCGGCCTGGTGCCGCCCCGGGTGGGCCTGGTGCTCAACGTCGGCACCGCCCATGTCGGCGAGTTCGGCAGCCGTGAGCGGATCGCCGAGGCCAAGGGCGAGATGGTCGAGTCCCTGCCGGAGGACGGGGTCGCCGTCCTCAACGCCGACGACCCGCTCGTCCGCGCCATGGCCTCCAGGACCAAGGCCCGGGTGACCCTCTTCGGCGAGTCCGCCGACGCCGACGTACGTGCCGAGAATGTCCGGCTCACCCGGCATGGTCAGCCCGCCTTCACGCTTCACACCCCCACCGGGTGCAGCGATGTGACGATGCGGCTGTACGGTGAGCACCACGTGTCGAACGCGCTCGCCGCGACCGCCGTCGCCCATGAGCTGGGCATGCCCGTCGAGGAGATCGCCAGCGCGCTCTCCGAGGCCGGCACCCTCTCCCGCTGGCGCATGGAGGTCACCGAGCGTCCGGACGGCGTGACGATCGTCAACGACGCCTACAACGCGAACCCCGAGTCCATGAGAGCGGCACTGCGCGCGCTGGCCGCCATGGGCCAGGAAGCGCAGTCCCGGGGGGGACGCACGTGGGCGGTGCTCGGCCTGATGGCCGAACTCGGAGACGAAGCGCTCGCCGAGCACGACGCTGTCGGACGGCTCGCCGTCCGGCTCAACGTCAGCAAGCTCGTCGCAGTCGGGGGCAGGGAAGCGTCCTGGCTGCAACTGGGCGCATATAACGAGGGTTCGTGGGGTGAGGAGTCGGTGCACGTGTCCGACGCACGGGCGGCGGTCGACCTGTTGCGCAGTGAACTGCGACCGGGAGACGTCGTGCTGGTGAAGGCATCCAGATCGGTCGGGCTTGAGCGGGTCGCCGAGGCGCTGCTCTCGAACCCGGCAGCGCCTTCGGATGGGCAGGGTGCCGGCCGATGAGGCAGATCCTCTTCGCGGGGGCCATCGGGCTCTTTCTGACGCTCATCGGCACCCCGCTGCTGATCAAACTCCTGGCCCGCAAGGGGTACGGGCAGTTCATCCGGGACGACGGCCCGCGCACCCACGGCAGCAAGAAGGGGACGCCCACCATGGGCGGTATCTCCTTCATCCTGGCCACCCTGATCGCCTACGCGCTCGCCAAGGTGATCACCGGGGAGAAGCCGACCATCTCGGGCATCCTGGTGCTCTTCCTGATGGCCGGCATGGGTGTCGTCGGATTCCTGGACGACTACATCAAGATCGTCAAGCAGCGCTCGCTGGGTCTGCGGGCCAAGGCGAAGATGACGGGGCAGCTCGTCGTCGGCATCGCCTTCGCCGTGCTGTCGCTGCAATTCGCCGACCAGCGCGATCTGACCCCGGCCTCCACCAAGCTCTCCTTCATCACGGACTTCGGCTGGTCGATCGGACCGGTGCTGTTCGTGGTCTGGGCGCTCTTCATGATTCTCGCCATGTCCAACGGCGTGAATCTGACGGACGGTCTGGACGGCCTCGCCACCGGCGCGTCGGTGATGGTCTTCGGCGCGTACACCTTCATCGGCCTCTGGCAGTTCCAGGAAGCCTGTGCGCGGGCCGGCTCGCTGACCAACCCGGCGGCCTGTTTCGAGGTACGCGACCCACTGGACCTCGCGGTGGTGGCCTCCGCCCTGATGGGCGCCTGCTTCGGCTTCCTGTGGTGGAACACCTCACCCGCCAAGATCTTCATGGGTGACACCGGCTCTCTCGCCCTCGGCGGCGCCCTCGCGGGTCTGGCCATCTGCTCCCGCACGGAGCTGCTGCTGGCGCTGCTCGGCGGTCTCTTCGTCCTCATCACCATGTCCGTGGTGATCCAGGTCGGCTCCTTCAAGATGACCGGTAAGCGGGTCTTCCGGATGGCCCCGCTCCAGCACCACTTCGAACTCAAGGGGTGGTCCGAGGTCCTGGTGGTGGTCCGGTTCTGGATCATCCAGGGCATGTGCGTGATCGTGGGTCTGGGGCTCTTCTACGCGGGCTGGGCGGCCGACAAGTGAGTACGGAGCAGTGGCGGGGCAAGCGGGTCACCGTCGCCGGACTCGGGGTCTCCGGGATTCCGGCGGCGAAGGCCCTGCACGGCCTCGGCGCGGTGGTCACCGTCGTCAGCGACGGCGACGACGAGCGCTCCCGGGCCCAGGCGGCCGAGCTGACCGCCTGGGCCCGGGAGCGGGGCGGCGCCGATCCGACCGTGCGCCTCGGCGACGGCGCCACCCTGCCCGAGGGCACCGAACTGGTCGTCACCGCGCCCGGCTGGCAGCCCGGCAAGCCCCTGTTCTCCGCCGCCGCCGAGGCGGGCGTGGAGATCTGGGGCGATGTGGAGCTGGCCTGGCGGCTGCGCGACAGCCGCCCCGGCCGCACCCCGGCCCCCTGGCTCGCCGTCACCGGCACCAACGGCAAGACCACGACCGTGCGCATGCTCGCGTCGATCCTGAGGGCGGCGGGCCTGCGCACGGCCGCCGTCGGCAACATCGGCGTCTCCCTCCTGGACGCCGTCCTCGGCGACGAGGAGTACGACGTCCTCGCCGTCGAGCTGTCCAGCTACCAGCTCCACTGGTCGCCCTCGCTGCGCGCCCACTCCGCCGCCGTGCTCAATCTGGCGCCCGACCACCTCGACTGGCACGGCTCCATGGCCGCGTACGCCGCCGACAAGGGCCGGGTCTACGAGGGCAACACCGTCGCCTGCGTCTACAACGCGTCCGACCCCGCCACCGAGGAACTGGTGCGCGAGGCGGAGGTGGAAGAGGGCTGCCGGGCGATCGGCTTCACCCTCGGCACCCCCGGCCCCTCCCAGCTCGGCGTCGTCGAGGGAATCCTCGTCGACCGGGCCTTCGTGGCCAACCGGCGGCAGCAGGCGCAGGAGCTGGCCGAGGTCGCCGATGTCAGCCCCCCGGCCCCGCACAACATCGCCAACGCCCTCGCGGCGGCGGCGCTGGCCCGTGCCTACGGTGTGCCCCCGGCGGCCGTACGGGACGGTCTGCGGGCCTTCCGGCCCGATCCGCACCGGATCGAGAAGGTCGCCGACGTGGCGGATGTCGCCTATGTCGACGACTCCAAGGCCACTAACACCCACGCCGCCGAGGCGTCGCTGGCCGCCTACGACCCGATCGTCTGGATCGCGGGCGGACTGGCCAAGGGAGCCTCCTTCGACGAGCTGGTCCGGACGTCGGCGGAGCGGCTGCGGGCCGCTGTCCTCATCGGCGCGGACCGTGCGCTCATCCGGGAAGCCCTCGCGCGACACGCCCCCGAGGTCCCGGTCGTGGACCTCGACCGGACCGACACTGGGGCGATGTCGGCGGCGGTCCGGGAGGCGGCACGGCTCGCCCGGCCCGGGGACACGGTACTGCTGGCCCCGGCCTGTGCCTCGATGGACATGTTCGTCAATTACAACAAGCGAGGCGAGGCGTTCGCGGAAGCGGTCGGAGCCCTCGCCGCCGAGCGCGCCTGAGCGCCCGGACACCTGAGCGGACCGGCCTTCGCGCCGTGCCCGGTGTCCCGGGGCCCGCCCCGGACACCGGGCACGCGCCGGGCACGACTGGAGGGGACAGCGTCCATGCCGGCCGATGACACCACCGCCGGGCCGGGTCCGGCCCGCCCGCCCCAGCGGTGGGCGCGCCCCCTCACCCCCGCCCCGGCCCTCGCGGGCCTCACAGGGGCCCGCCCGGGCCGTCCCGGGCTCGCCCTGCGCGGCCGTACCGCCCAGGCGCGCGGCGGCCCGCCCCCGCGTGGCCCGCGCGGCGGCGCCCGCACCCCCGGGCCCCCGCGCGGCGGTGGCCCGCGCCGGGCCTTCGAGCGGGCCCGCAGAGCCTGGGACCGGCCGCTGACGGCGTACTACGTCATCATCGGCAGCGCCCTGCTGATCACCGTGCTCGGCCTGGTGATGGTCTACTCCGCCTCGATGATCAGAGCGCTGTCGCTCTCGCTCCCCAGCTCCTACTTCTTCCGCAAACAGCTCCTCGCCGCCTTCATCGGCGCCGGACTGCTGCTGCTCGCCTCCCGGCTGCCCTCCCGGCTGCACCGCGGGCTCGCCTATCCGCTGCTGCTGGTGACCGTCTTCCTGATGGTGCTCGTGCAGATCCCCGGGATAGGGGAGTCGGTCGGCGGCAATCAGAACTGGCTCTCCCTCGGCGGCCCCTTCCAGCTCCAGCCCAGCGAGTTCGGCAAGCTGGCGCTGATCCTCTGGGGCGCCGACCTGCTCGCCCGCAAACAGGACAAACGGCTGCTGAACCAGTGGAAGCACATGCTGGTCCCGCTCGTCCCGGTCGCGTTCATGCTCCTCGGGCTGATCATGCTCGGCGGGGACATGGGCACCGCGATCATTCTCACGGCGATCCTCTTCGGCCTGCTCTGGCTGGCCGGAGCGCCCACCCGGCTCTTCGCCGGAGTCCTCGCCTTCGCCACCCTCGTCGGGTTCATGCTCATCAGAACGAGCCCGAACCGGATGTCCCGGCTCACCTGCGTGGGCGCGGCCGATCTCGGCCCCAAGGGCGAGTGCTGGCAGGCGGTCCACGGGATCTATGCCCTCGCCTCCGGCGGATGGTTTGGTTCCGGACTGGGCGCAAGTATGGAAAAATGGGGTCAACTCCCCGAACCGCACACCGATTTCATCTTCGCCATCGCGGGGGAGGAACTGGGCTTGGCGGGGACGCTGTCGGTGCTCGCCCTGTTCGCGGCTCTAGGCTATGCGGGTATCCGCGTGGCCGGACGCACGGAGGACCCCTTCGTGAGGTACGCGGCGGGAGGTGTGACCACCTGGATCATGGCGCAGGCCATGATCAATGTCGGTGCGGTGCTCGGTCTGCTGCCGATCGCCGGGGTCCCGCTCCCGCTGTTCTCCTACGGGGGTTCGGCGCTGCTGCCGTCCATGTTCGCGATCGGGCTGCTGATCGCCTTCGCGCGAGAGGAGCCCGCCGCGAAGGCGGCCCTGGCCATGCGGAGGCCAGGGAGATGGAAGACGATGAGACGGCGCGCGACCAAGCGTCCGTCCGGAGAGCGGTGAATTTCGGTGCATGTCGTACTCGCCGGTGGGGGGACCGCCGGCCACATCGAGCCCGCGCTCGCCCTCGCGGACGCCCTGCGCAGGCAGGACCCCACCGTGGGGATCACGGCCCTCGGCACGGAACGCGGACTGGAGACCAGGCTCGTCCCGGAGCGCGGCTACGAACTGGCGCTCATCCCCGCCGTGCCGCTGCCGCGCAGGCCCACACCCGAGCTGATCACCGTACCCGGACGGCTGCGCGGCACCATCAAGGCGGCCGAGCAGATCCTGGAGCGGACCAAGGCCGACTGCGTCGTCGGCTTCGGCGGCTATGTGGCGCTGCCCGGCTATCTCGCCGCCAAGCGGCGCGGAGTGCCGATCGTCGTCCACGAGGCCAACGCCCGGCCCGGCCTCGCCAACAAGATCGGTTCGCGGTACGCCGCCGGGGTGGCCGTCGCCACGCCCGACAGCAAGCTGCGCGGTGCCCGCTACATCGGCATCCCGCTGCGCTACTCCATCGCCACCCTGGACCGCGCCCGGGTGCGCCCCGAGGCGCGCGCCGCGTTCGGGCTCGACCCGAACCTGCCCACCCTGCTGGTCTCCGGCGGCTCCCAGGGCGCCCGGCGCCTCAACGAGGTCGTCCAGCAGGCCGCTCCGGTGCTCCAGCGCTCCGGAATCCAGATCCTGCACGCGGTCGGCCCCAAGAATGAACTGCCGCATGTGGACAACATGCCCGGAATGCCGCCGTACATCCCGGTACCGTATGTCGACCGGATGGATCTCGCCTACGCGGCGGCCGACATGATGCTCTGCCGCGCGGGTGCGATGACCGTCGCCGAACTCTCCGCCGTCGGGCTCCCCGCCGCCTATGTCCCGCTGCCCATCGGCAACGGCGAACAGCGGCTCAACGCCCAGCCGGTGGTGAAGGCCGGCGGCGGACTGCTCGTCGACGACGCCGAACTGACCCCCGAGTGGGTCCAGGGCAATGTCCTCCCGGTACTGGCCGATCCGCACCGGCTGTACGAGATGTCCCGCGCGGCCGCCGAATTCGGCCGCAGGGACGCCGACGACCTGCTGGTCGGCATGGTGTACGAGGCGATCGCGGCGCGCCGGCAGGCGTGAGCCGCGCGGCCCGGGGAAGCCCCCGGGCCCCAGCCGGAAGGAGACCGGAGCGTGGCCGGACCCACCACCGCCGAACGCGGTGCGCGCAGACCCTCACGTCGTCCCCGGGGGGCGTCCGGCCCGCCCCCCGGCGGCCCGGGACCGCGCCGCCGGCTGCGCCTGCCCGGCCGCAGGACCCTGCTCATCGCCCTGGCCGCCACCGCGCTCCTGGCCGGCGCCGGCTGGCTGCTGTACGGCTCCGAGTGGCTGCGCGTGGAGCGGGTGCGGCCCTCGGGCACCGAGGTGCTGACCCACCGCCAGGTGACCGGGGCCGCCGGGGTGCCGATGGGGTCCCCCCTGATCTCCGTGGACACGGACGGGATCGAGGACCGGCTGCGCGCCCGGCTGCCCCGGATCGACTCGGTGGAGGTCTCCCGGTCCTGGCCGAGCACCATCACCCTGGAGGTGACCGAGCGCCGGCCCGTTCTGCTCCTGCGCAAGGGCGGGCGCTTCGTCGAAGTCGACGCCGGCGGCTTCCGTTTCGCGACGGTCGACAAGGCCCCCCGGGGCGTACCCCTGCTCGAACTGAATGCCGGTGACGCGCCGAGTCTGCGCCGCTTCCCCGCGGCCCGGCTGACCGAGGAGGCGGTACGGGTCAGGGCCGAGCTGCCCGAGAAGGTGGCCGCCGACGCCCGTACCATCGCGGTGCGCTCATACGACTACTTCGCGGTCGAGTTGACCGGGGGCCGGACGGTCCTCTGGGGCAGTCCCGAGGACGGCGAGGCCAAGGCCCGGGCGCTCTCCGCGCTGATGAAAGCGGCCCCGAAGGCCCGTCACTTCGATGTCAGCGCCCCCACCGCCCCTGCCGCGTCCACCAGTTGACGCGCAAACGCACTGGCCAGGCCCCTGGCTGGTCAGCGCAATGGCTGATCACATAGGGTGAAAAGAAAAACGGGAGGTTCGGCGTGTTCATTGAACGCGCGCCACTTGTCGACTTAGTGTCCTGTTCGGAGAGTCCAACGAACAGACACACTGGTAACCCTAAACTTCAACGTTAGGGTTCGGGTCGGCGTTTCGGACCGTCCCATCGGCATCCGTCGTCGCAGCGCGTGAACCGCGCCGTGGACGACACGTATCTCGAGGCGAGAGGCCTTCGACGTGGCAGCACCGCAGAACTACCTCGCAGTCATCAAGGTCATCGGTGTCGGCGGCGGTGGTGTCAATGCCATCAACCGAATGATCGAGGTCGGCCTCAAGGGCGTCGAGTTCATCGCCATCAACACCGATGCCCAGGCACTGTTGATGAGCGACGCCGACGTCAAGCTCGACGTCGGCCGGGAACTCACCCGGGGCCTCGGCGCCGGCGCCAACCCGGCCGTGGGCCGGAAGGCGGCGGAGGACCACCGTGAGGAGATCGAGGAGGTCCTCAAGGGGGCCGACATGGTCTTCGTCACGGCGGGTGAAGGCGGCGGCACCGGCACCGGCGGCGCCCCCGTCGTGGCCAACATCGCACGCTCGCTCGGCGCCCTGACGATCGGTGTGGTCACCCGCCCGTTCACCTTCGAAGGGCGCCGCCGGGCCAATCAGGCGGAGGACGGCATCGCCGAACTCCGGGAAGAGGTCGACACCCTCATCGTCATCCCCAACGACCGGCTGCTGTCCATCTCGGACCGCCAGGTCAGCGTGCTCGACGCGTTCAAGTCCGCTGACCAGGTACTGCTCTCCGGCGTTCAGGGCATCACCGATCTGATCACCACACCGGGTCTGATCAACCTGGACTTCGCCGACGTCAAGTCGGTGATGTCCGAGGCCGGCTCGGCGCTCATGGGCATCGGCTCGGCCCGTGGCGACGACCGCGCGGTGGCCGCGGCCGAGATGGCGATCTCCTCGCCGCTGCTGGAGGCGTCGATCGACGGAGCGCGCGGAGTGCTGCTCTCCATCTCCGGCGGCTCCGACCTCGGTCTCTTCGAGATCAACGAGGCGGCCCAGCTGGTGAGCGAGGCCGCGCACCCCGAGGCCAACATCATCTTCGGCGCGGTCATCGACGACGCCCTCGGTGACGAGGTCCGGGTCACGGTCATCGCGGCCGGGTTCGACGGCGGCCAGCCGCCCGCCCGCCGGGACACCGTCCTCGGCTCGTCGGCCGGCAGCAAGCGCGAGGAGCCGCAGGCCCCTCCGGCCCGCACCGAGACCTCGCGCTCCACCGGCGGCCTCGGCACGGTCCCGCTCCGCGACGAGCCCGCCGCCGAGCCCGCGCCGCTCGCCACCGATCACCACACCTCCGCACCCCAGGTTCCCCCGGCCCGTCCCTACCCGGACACCTCGGTCGAAGAACTGGATGTTCCGGACTTCTTGAAGTGACCGTGGGGCACGACGCGATACACGCGAACGGCGCGCACTTCGCCTTCACCAGCCGGTGGGGCGGGGTGAGCGCCGTTCCGTACGAGGAGCTGAACCTCGGCGGCGCGGTCGGCGACGACCCCGGGGCCGTACGGGCCAACCGGTCCATCGCCGCCAAGGAGCTGGGGCTCGACCCGGACCGGGTGGTCTGGATGAACCAGGTCCACGGGCGGGATGTCGCCCGGGTCGACGGACCCTGGGGCGAGGGGCCGGTGCCCTGTGTGGACGGGGTGGTCACCGCCCGGCGCGGGCTGGCCCTCGCCGTGCTGACCGCCGACTGCACCCCCGTACTGCTGGCCGATCCGGTCGCCGGAGTGGTCGCCGCCGCCCACGCGGGCCGGCCGGGGCTGGTCGCCGGGATCGTGCCGGAGACCGTCCGGGCGATGGTCGCCGCCGGCGCGGCGACGGAGCGGATCGTCGCCCGCACCGGGCCCTCGGTCTGCGGTCGCTGCTACGAAGTGCCCGAGCGGATGCGGGACGAGGTGGCCGCGGTCGAACCGGCCGCCTGGTCCGAGACCAGCTGGGGAACCCCGGCCGTCGATGTCACCGCGGGGGTCCACGCCCAGCTGGCGGCGGCCGGAGTCCGGGACCGGGACGCGTCCCGGTTCTGCACCCTGGAATCGAACGACCATTATTCGTACCGACGGGACCGCGTCACCGGGCGGCTCGCCGGATATGTCTGGCTGGCACCGCTCTCCGGGGAGACGGACGCCGATTCCCCGGCAGGAGAGAGCGCATGATGACGGACCGCGACAGCACCACCGGCGCCGGGGGGCCGGAGGGCACGCCCCTGGGCGGCCGGCCCTCCGCCGGGGAGACCGGGACCACCGGGACCACCGGGACCACCGAAGGCGCCGGGGCCCGGCGGGCCGAACTCGCCGCGAATCTGGCCCGCGTGGAGGAACGTATCGCCTCCGCCTGCGCCGCCGCCGGCCGGGAACGGTCGGATGTGACGCTCATCGTGGTCACCAAGACCTACCCCACGAGCGATGTCCGGCTGCTCCATGAACTCGGTGTGAGGAATGTCGCCGAGAACCGCGACCAGGACGCCGCCCCGAAGGCCGCGGCCTGTGCGGATCTGGACCTCCGCTGGCACTTTGTCGGTCAACTCCAGACCAATAAAGTCCGCTCCGTCGCGAGTTATGCCGATGTGGTGCACTCGATCGACCGCATGAAACTGGTCACCTCTCTCTCCACCGCGGCCGGGAACGCCGGGCGGGAGCTGGGGTGCCTCCTCCAGGTGGCGCTGGACGCGGGCGCCGGCGCGCGCGGGGAGCGCGGTGGGGTCGCGCCGGAGGGAATCGAGGAGCTGGCCGCGGCGGTTGACGCCGCGTCAGGACTCCGTCTCGAAGGACTGATGACCGTCGCCCCGCTGACCGGTCCCTACGCGGGACGGCCGCGGGCGGCGTTCGAGCGGATGATGGAATTCTCATCCGGCCTGCGCGGGGGGCATCCTGCTGCGAACATGGTCTCGGCCGGGATGAGTGCGGACCTCGAAGAGGCCGTGGCGGCCGGGGCGACACATGTGCGCGTCGGCACTGCGGTACTCGGAGTCCGTCCTCGGCTCGGGTAACGTCGCCAAGAAGTCGGACCACAGCAGAAAATATGGTCATTCCCGTAACAAAGCGGGCAGACCTAGTGGATCGCGGGCACTTGGTGACACGAGGACATTCGTGGCGAGGGCGATCCACCACAGAGCGGAGGACTCAGAGCATGGCCGGCGCGATGCGCAAGATGGCGGTCTACCTCGGCCTCGTGGAGGACGATGGTTACGACGGCCGGGGCTTCGACCCCGACGACGACTTCGAACCCGAGCCGGAGCCCGAGCGGGACCACCGGCGGCACCAGCCCCCGCACCCCGTGGAACGCGAGGAGCCGGTACGGGCGGTGCAGCCCCCGGCGCAGCGCGAGCCGATGCCGATTCCCGTGTCGCTACCCGCAGAAAACGGGCGTCCGGCGCGAATCGCCCCCGTGGCGTCCATCACACCTGAACGTCCGAGCCTGGAGAAGAACGCACCGGTGATCATGCCCAAGGTCGTGTCCGAGCGGGAGCCTTACCGCATCACCACTCTGCACCCCCGGACCTACAACGAGGCCCGTACCATCGGGGAACACTTCCGCGAGGGGACTCCGGTGATCATGAATCTGACCGAGATGGACGACACCGATGCGAAGCGACTTGTCGACTTTGCCGCGGGACTTGTCTTCGGTCTCCATGGCAGCATTGAGCGGGTGACACAGAAGGTGTTCCTGTTGTCGCCTGCTAACGTCGATGTCACGGCGGAGGACAAGGCCCGTATCGCAGAGGGCGGTTTCTTCAACCAGAGCTGAGAAGCACCACACCGGGACGACCCGGCCGTACGGCCGGACCACGAGAGCACAGGGGAGAAGCGCGGGATGGGCGTCGCACTACAGGTGGTCTACATCGCGCTGTTGTGTTTCCTCGTCGTGCTGATTTTCCGGCTGGTCATGGACTACGTCTTCCAGTTCGCCCGTTCATGGCAACCCGGTAAGGCGATGGTGGTCGTCCTTGAGGCCACCTACACTGTCACCGATCCACCACTCAAGCTTCTTCGGCGGTTCATCCCGCCGTTGCGTCTCGGGGGCGTGGCACTCGACCTGTCCTTCTTCGTTCTGATGATCATCGTCTACATCCTGCTCAATATCGTGGGTCGCTTCGCGAGATGAGGGAGACAACCGTGGACGATACGGTCTTGCCGACTGCCGACGACTACGTAGAGGTGAAGAAGAGATGCCGCTGACCCCTGAGGACGTGCGGAACAAGCAGTTCACGACCGTCCGCCTCCGAGAAGGCTATGACGAGGACGAGGTCGATGCCTTCCTCGACGAGGTCGAGTCGGAACTGACCCGCCTGCTCCGTGAGAACGAGGACCTGCGGGCCAAGCTGGCCGCCGCGACTCGTGCGGCAGCGCAGAACCAGCAGCAGCAGGGAATGCGCAAGCCGCCGGAGCCGCAGGACGGCCGGCAGGGACCGGGTGCCCCGGTGCCCGCCGCCATATCCGGACCCCCCGTCCAGCAGCAGCAGCCCCCGCAGATGGGTCCCCCCCAGCTGCCCGGTGGAGCTCCTCAGCTGCCGGCCGGTCCCAGCCATGGCAACCCGATGCAGGGCGGCCCCGGCGGTCCCATGCAGGGCGGCCCGATGCAGGGCGGTCCCATGCAGGGCGGTCCCATGCAGGGCTCGATGCAGGGGGGCCCGATGCAGGGCGGTCCCATGCAGGGCGGCCCGATGCAGGGTGGTCCCATGCAGGGCGGTCCCATGGGCGGTCACGGCCAGCAGATGCAGCAGCCCGGTCAGGGCCCCGGCGGCGACAGCGCGGCACGGGTCCTCTCCCTGGCGCAGCAGACCGCCGACCAGGCGATCGCGGAGGCCCGTTCCGAGGCCAACAAGATTGTCGGCGAGGCGCGTTCGCGCGCCGAGGGCCTGGAGCGGGACGCCCGCGCCAAGGCCGACGCGCTGGAGCGGGACGCCCAGGAGAAGCACCGTGTCGCCATGGGCTCCCTGGAGTCGGCGCGCGCCACGCTGGAGCGGAAGGTCGAGGACCTCAGGGGCTTCGAGCGCGAGTACCGGACCCGGCTGAAGTCGTATCTGGAGAGCCAGCTGCGTCAGCTGGAGACCCAGGCCGACGACTCCCTGGCCCCGCCGCGCACCCCGTCGGCGGCCTCGCTGCCGCCGTCCCCGTCGATGGCGTCCGCGGGCGCCCCCTCGATGGGACACGCGATGGGTGGAGCCCCGTCGATGGGCCAGTCCATGGGCGGGAACCCGTCGATGGGCGGAGCCCCTTCGTACGGTGGCCAGCAGCAGATGTCGCCGGCGATGACCCAGCCGATGGCTCCGGTCCGGCCGCAGGCTCCGCAGCCGATGCAGCAGGCGCCGGCGCCGATGCGGGGATTCCTGATCGACGAGGACGACAACTGAGTGGCGGCAGCGCGCTGAGCGCGTAGCCGTCGGCAGATCATGGGGCCGGGCCCGGGACACTGTTCCGGGCCCGGCCCCATGTCGTGCCCGAATCCCCCCGGCCTCCGGGTCCCGAACCCCGGCTTCCGGCCCGCGAACCTCCGAGTCATGGGGGCCTTTCGGACCCACAGGACGCGGATACGCCCGAGGGCCGGGTCCTTGTCCAGGACCCGGCCCTCGGGGTGTGCCCGCCGGTGCGGCCGGCGCGGCTACACCTTGCGCAGATGGAAGGTGAGCGCCAGGGGCTCGTCCGTGAAGGCCGCGCCGAAGGAACCGTCCGGGTCCGACGCGGCGAAGCTCTCCGCCAGGACCTCATCGGCGATCAGCGGCGAGTGCGCGGTGAGCGCCTCCACCGTGGACGGGTCGGCGGACGACCAGACCACCGCGATCCGGTCGGCCACATCCAGCCCGCTGTTCTTCCGGGCCTCCTGGATCAGCCGGATCGCGTCCCGGGCCAGCCCCGCGAGCCGCAGCTCGGGGGTGATCTCCAGATCCAGCGCCACCGTCGCCCCGGAGTCCGACGCCACCGACCACCCCTCCCTCGGGGTCTCGGTGATGATCACCTCGTCGGGGGAGAGGGTGACCGTCTCGCCGTCGGCCACCACGGAGGCCGTACCCTCGCGCAGCGCGAGCGACAGCGCGGCGGCGTCCGCCTCGGCGACGGCCTTCGCCACCGCCTGGACCCCCTTGCCGAACCGCTTGCCCAGCGCCCGGAAGTTCGCCTTCGCCGTGGTGTCGACCAGCGAGCCGCCGACCTCGGAGAGCGAGGCCAGCGAGGAGACATTCAGCTCCTCGGTGATCTGCGCCCGCAGCTCGGGCGGGAGCGCGTCGAAGCCGGCCGCCGCCACCAGCGCGCGGGAGAGCGGCTGACGGGTCTTCACTCCCGACTCGGCCCGGGTCGCCCGGCCCAGCTCCACCAGCCGGCGCACCAGCACCATCTGCCGGGACAGCTCGGGGTCGATCGCGTCCAGCTCCGCCACCGGCCAGGTGGAGAGGTGCACCGACTCCGGCGCGTCGGCGGTGACCGGGACCACCAGGTCCTGCCAGACCCGCTCGGTGATGAACGGGGTCAGCGGCGCCATCAGCCGGGTCACCGTCTCCAGCACGTCGTGCAGGGTCCGCAGCGCGGCCGGGTCGCCCTGCCAGAACCGGCGGCGCGACCGGCGCACGTACCAGTTCGACAGATCGTCCACGAAGGAGGAGAGCAGCTTGCCGGCACGCTGGGTGTCGAAGGTCTCCATCGCCTGGGTGACCTGGTCCACCAGCGCGTTCAGCTCGCTCAGCAGCCAGCGGTCCAGGACCGTGCGGCCGGCCGGGGCCGGGTCGGACGCGGAGGGCGCCCAGTTCGCCGTACGCGCGTACAGCGCCTGGAACGCCACGGTGTTCCAGTACGTCAGCAGGGTCTTGCGCACGACCTCCTGGATCGTGCTGTTGCCGACCCGGCGCGCGGACCACGGGGAGCCGCCGGCGGCCATGAACCAGCGCACCGCGTCCGCGCCGTGCTGGTCCATCAGCGGGATCGGCTGGAGGATGTTCCCCAGGTGCTTGGACATCTTGCGGCCGTCCTCGGCGAGGATGTGGCCGAGGCAGACGACGTTCTCGTACGAGGACTTGTCGAAGACCAGGGTGCCGACCGCCATCAGGGTGTAGAACCACCCGCGGGTCTGGTCGATCGCCTCCGAGATGAACTGCGCCGGATAGCGCTTCTCGAAGATGTCCTTGTTCTGGTAGGGGTAGCCCCACTGCGCGAAGGGCATCGACCCCGCGTCGTACCAGGCGTCGATCACCTCCGGCACCCGGGTCGCGGTCCCCTCGCACCGCGGGCAGGGGAAGGTGACCTCGTCGATGAAGGGCCGGTGCGGGTCCAGCTCCGTCTGGTCGGTGCCGGTCAGCCCGGTCAGCTCGGCGCGCGAGCCGACACAGGTGAGATGGTCCTCCTCGCAGCGCCAGATCGGCAGCGGGGTGCCCCAGTAGCGGTTGCGGGAGAGCGCCCAGTCGATGTTGTTGTTGAGCCAGTCGCCGAACCGGCCGTGCTTGACCGACTCCGGGAACCAGTTGGTGTTCTCGTTCTCCTCGATCAGCCGGTCCTTGACCGCGGTGGTACGGATGTACCAGGACGGCTGCGCGTAGTAGAGCAGCGCGGTGTGGCAGCGCCAGCAGTGCGGATAGCTGTGCTCGTACGGAGTGTGGCGGAAGAGCCGGCCGCGCTCCTGGAGGTCGGCGGTGAGCCGCTCGTCCGCCTTCTTGAAGAAGACCCCGCCGACCAGCGGTACGTCCTCCTCGAAGGTGCCGTCCGGGCGGACCGGGTTCACCACCGGCAGTCCGTAGGCGCGGCAGACCTTGAGGTCGTCCTCGCCGAACGCGGGGGACTGGTGGACCAGGCCCGTGCCGTCGGAGGTGGTGACGTACTCGGCGTTGACGACATAGTGCGCCTCGGCCGGGAAGTCGATCAGCTCGAAGGGACGCTCGTACGTCCAGCGCTCCATCTCGGCACCGGTGAACGACGCACCCGTGCGCTCCCAGCCCTCGCCGAGGGCCTTCTCCAGCAGCGGTTCGGCGACGACGAGCCGCTCCTCGCCGTCGGTCGCCACCACATAGGTGACCTCGGGGTGCGCGGCCACGGCGGTGTTCGACACCAGCGTCCACGGGGTGGTCGTCCAGACCAGCAGCGACGCCTCGCCCGCGAGCGGCCCCGAGGTCAGCGGGAAGCGGACGAAGACCGAGGGGTCCACGACCGTCTCGTACCCCTGGGCCAGCTCGTGGTCCGAGAGGCCGGTGCCGCAGCGGGGGCACCAGGGGGCGACCCGGTGGTCCTGGACCAGCAGTCCCTTGTTGAAGATCTCCTTCAGCGACCACCACACCGAGTCGATGTACTCGGGCTTCATGGTCCAGTAGGCGTCGTCGGTGTCGACCCAGTAGCCCATGCGCTCGGTCAGCTCGGCGAAGGCGTCCGTGTGCCGGGCGACCGACTCACGGCACTTGGCGTTGAACTCGGCGATGCCGTACGCCTCGATGTCCTTCTTGCCGGAGAAGCCCAGCTCCTTCTCCACGGCCAGCTCCACGGGCAGGCCGTGGCAGTCCCAGCCGGCCTTGCGGGCGACGTGGTAGCCGCTCATGGTGCGGAACCGGGGGAAGACGTCCTTGAAGACGCGGGCCTCGATGTGGTGGGCGCCGGGCATGCCGTTGGCGGTCGGCGGGCCCTCGTAGAAGACCCACTCGGGCCGGCCCTCGGACTGGGCCACACTCTTGGCGAAGACCTTGTTCTCGCGCCAGAAATCGAGCACGGCGTGCTCCAGCGCGGGCAGGTCGACCTGGGCGGGCACCTGACGGTACTGCGGGGGTGTCATCGAAACTCCTCCGGCGGACTGCGAACTCTTCCGTCGGAGGGACGAGAGCCGACAGCTCCCGCGGTACCACCCTCCTTGGCGGCGCGGACCCGCACCGCCCCCTCATTGGGGTCGCGACACCGGGTCTAGTCACCGGCGGGTCGTCCGACGGTTTTCTTCCGGTGGCTCCGGGGTGATCCTTCACCTCGCGCTCGCCCCCGGGCTCGCACCGTCCCCGGGTCGCTCATGGCTGCGTACGACGTTACTCGTCCCCATCCAAGCCTTTCGCTCCGCCCAGTGTAAGGGGCCGGGGGCCGGGCGTCGGACCGATTAATTCCGGGCCGGACACCGGGCTCGGCACCGGGCTGGATTCCGGGGCGGATTCCGGGGCGCGCTCCGGGTGGGGTGCGCCCCGGGCGGATGACCCGGATGGCGGGATGTGCGCCGGTGGGGACCGAGGCCCCGGCCCGGGGCGGATTACCGGGCGAGGGGCTGGGCACAACGGATGCAGGTCCGTTTCACCGAGGCCGGGGCGGGCCGCCGTGCGGTGTGCCCCGATTGCCGCGGAGCTGGGGTCGATTTATCGTCCCAGCACGATTCGCGAGCAATATCACAGTATGTGAAGGGGCCGCGGCCATGGTGGCGAAGAAGACCGCCGAGAGCGATCCGGCGTCCGTGAGTACCACCGCCGCCTCGGCTCCGGCCGAGGGCCGGGCGGGCCCGGCGTCTGCGAGAAGGACGGCGGGCACGACCCCGGCGGAGAAGGCCCCGGCCAAGAAGGCGGCGGCGAGGAAGGCGGTCGCCAAGAAGGCGGTCGCGAAGAAGGCCGTGGCCAAGAAGGCGGTCGCCAAGAAGGCGGCGGCGAGGAAGGCGGCGGCGAAGAAGAGTGCGGCGGGGACGGGCGCGGCCGGGAAGGCCGTGGCCGGGAGGACGGCGGCCGGTACGGCGCCCGACGGGAAGGCCGGGGCGCGGACCCCGGCCAGGACCGCGAAGAAGACCGCGCGGAAGACCGCGGCCCGGAAGGCGCCCACCGCAGCGGCGCCCGCGAGACAGACAGGAGCCCCTACGGTGCGAGCGAAGAAGACGGTGGCCGCCGGCACCGGCCCGGCGGCGGTGCCCACGGCCCGTGCGGCGGACGAGCCGGCTCCGGGAGAGCTGGCGGTCCGGCCGGGCGAGGAACCCTGGACCCCGGAGGAGGTCGCCGAGGCCAGGGCGCTCCTGGAGAGCGATGTCACCCGGCTGAACGCCGAGCTGACCGCGTCCGAGGCGGCCCTCGCCAATCTGATGCGCGACTCGGGCGGCGGCTCCGGCGGCGACGACGCCGACACCGGCACCAAGAACATCACCCGGGAGCACGAGCTGTCGCTCGCCGCCAACGCCCGCGAGGTGCTGGAGCAGACCGAGCGGGCGCTCCAGCGGCTGGAGGCGGGGACCTACGGCCTCTGCGAGAACTGCGGCAAACCCATCGGCAAGGCCCGTATGCAGGCGTTCCCGCGCGCCACGCTCTGTGTCGAGTGCAAGCAGAAGCAGGAACGCCGGGGCTGATCCCGTACGCGTGTGCCGTACCCTCGTGGTCAGTCAGGCACCTAGGTTGAGGGACTCACGTGGCAGAGGCGGAGCGCATCATCGGTACGCCGGATGTTGACGACGAGGCTGCGGCGCCCGCCGAGCAGCCCAAGGGCAGGCGCAGAGTCGCCGTACTGCTCTCGGTCGCGGTCGTCGCGTATCTGATCGATCTCACCACCAAGATGCTCGTGGTGGCGAAGCTGGAGCACCACGAGCCCATCGAGATCATCGGTGACTGGCTGCGGTTCGAGGCGGTACGGAACGCGGGTGCCGCCTTCGGCATCGGCGAGGCGTTCACGGTGATCTTCACCGCGATCGCCTCCATCGTGATCGTGGTGATCATCCGGCTGGCGCGCAAGCTCTACAGCCTGCCCTGGGCCATCGCGCTCGGTCTGCTGCTCGGCGGCGCGCTCGGCAACCTCACGGACCGGATCTTCCGGGCCCCCGGGGTCTTCAAGGGCGCGGTGGTCGACTTCATCGCCCCCGCGCACTTCGCCGTCTTCAATCTCGCGGACACCGCGATCGTCTGCGGCGGCGTTCTGATCGTGATCCTCTCCTTCCGCGGCCTGGACCCGGACGGGACTGTCCACAAGGACTGAGGACCCGGGGCCGGAGGTCCGGGCGGGGAAACCGGGACCGGGGGTCCGGGACCGGAAGCCGGACCGGGAGGCAGACCCGGGGCCGGACCGGGAGGCCGGGCTCTTCGGGGCCGGGCGGGCCCCGGGGCCCGCCCGCACCGGCCGCGGCTCCGGGCGTGTCCCCGGACAAGGCATACTCGACGGGTGAGTACCCTTCCCGAGATCCGCACCCTGCCCGTACCCGACGGCCTTGAGGGCGAGCGCGTCGACGCCGCCATCTCCCGTATGTTCGGGTTCTCCCGCACCAAGGCCGCCGAGCTGGCCGCCGCCGGGAAGGTGCTGGTCGACGGCGCTGCCGTGGGGAAGTCCGAGCGGGTGCACGGCGGTGCGTGGCTGGAGGTCGAGATGCCCCAGGCGCCCGCCCCGGTCCAGATCGTGGCCGAGCCGGTCGAGGGCATGGAGATCGTCCACGACGACGACGACATCGTCGTGATCATGAAGCCGGTGGGCGTGGCCGCGCACCCGAGCCCCGGATGGACCGGCACCACCGTGATCGGCGGCCTGGCCGCCGCCGGGTACCGCATCTCCACCTCCGGCGCCGCCGAGCGCCAGGGCATCGTGCACCGGCTGGACGTCGGCACCTCCGGTCTGATGGTGGTGGCCAAGTCGGAGCGCGCCTACACCCTGCTCAAGCAGCAGTTCCGCGAGCGCACGGTCGACAAGCGCTACCACGCGCTGGTGCAGGGCCACCCGGACCCGATGAGCGGGACGATCGACGCGCCGATCGGCCGTCACCCCACCCACGACTACAAGTGGGCCGTGACCGCCGAGGGCAAGCCGTCGGTGACCCACTACGACCTGATGGAGGCGTTCCGCGCCGCCTCGCTGCTGGACATCAAGCTGGAGACCGGGCGCACCCATCAGATCCGGGTGCACATGTCCGCCCACCGCCACCCGTGTGTCGGCGACCTCACCTACGGCGCCGATCCGACGATGGCCAAGCGGCTGGGTCTGACCCGGCAGTGGCTGCACGCGGTGCGCCTCGGCTTCGAGCACCCGGCGGACGGGCAGTGGGTCGAGTTCGAGAGCGGCTACCCGGACGATCTGCGCCAGGCGCTCGACCGCATCGCGGAGGAGAGTGCGTGACCGGGTCCGGCCGCTGGGAGGTCCGGGTCGCCGGGAGCGCCACCGACCGCGCGGCCTGCTTCGCCCTCCGTGAGGAGGTCTTCATCGCCGAGCAGCGGGTGCCCGCCGAGATCGAGTACGACACCTTCGACGAGGAGGGCGCCGACACGGTGCATGTGCTGGCGGTCCGCGCCGACGGCACCCCGCTCGGCACCGGGCGGCTGCTGCACGGCCCGGCCGCCGCCGGGCGGACCGGTGGTGACCCGGCGCTGGGTGTGCTGGGCCGGCTCGCGGTGACCGCGCGGGCGCGGGGTCTGGGCGTCGGGGTCGCGCTGGTCCGCGCGATCGAGGACGCGGCCCGTGCCCGGGGGCTCACGGCGGTGGATCTGCACGCCCAGACCGGGGCGCTCGGGTTCTACGAGCGGCTGGGGTACGTGGCGTACGGGGCGGAGTTCTCCGAGGGGAACATCGGCCACCGGGGGATGCGGCGGGAGCTGTAGCTCCCGGGAGCCGCCGGGCCGGGACCCGCCGGGCCGGGACCCGCCGGGCGGGCACGGGCCCCGCGTGGCCGGAGCCGCGCACGGGGGCAGGGGCAGGGGCAGGGAGGCACAGGGCGCGGGCGCGCGGGTGCTGGATTCGCATTTCGGGCTTACCGGACCCTTCGCATGGCAGGCTGAGGCCCTGATCGTGGAGGTTCGCCACCCCGGAGGCCACCGACGTGGACCAAGTCGCCCTGCTGCTCGCGCTGCTGCTCGGCGCCGTGGTGACCGTACCGCTGGGGGAGCGGTTCGATCTGCCCCCGCCCGTGCTGATGACCCTCGCCGGCGCGGGCGTCGCCTTTCTGCCCTTCGCCCCGACCGTCGACATCCCGCCCGAGTTCATTCTCCCGCTGGTGCTGCCGCCCCTGCTCTACGCGGCGGTCCAGCGCACCTCCTGGCGGCAGTTCACCGCGCATCTGCGGCCCATTCTGCTGCTCGCCGTCGCCCTGGTCTTCGTCACCACCGCGGCCGTCGCCGCGGTCCTCCACTCCATCGTGCCCGGGCTGCCGCTGGCCGCCGCCGTCGCGCTCGGGGCGCTGATCGCGCCGCCCGACCCGGTCGCCGCCACGGCCGTGGCCGGCCGGCTGGGGCTGCCCCGGCGGCTGGTCTCCATCCTGGAGGGCGAGGGCCTCTTCAACGACGTCACCGCGATCGTGCTCTACCACGCGGCCATCGCCGCCGTCGTCAGCGGCACCTTCTCCTGGCCCGCCGCCGCCGGGCAGTTCGTCCTCTCCGCCGTGGTCGCCGTCGCCGTGGGGTTCGCCCTCGGCTGGGCCTGCAACAAGCTGATGGGCTTCCTCGGCGACGCCACCCTCCAGATCGGCCTCTCGCTGATGGTGCCGTTCGTCAGCTATGTCCTGGCCGAGGAACTGCACGGCTCCGGGGTCCTCGCGGTCCTCACCACCGCCCTCTACCTCGCCGAGCACACCGCCGACGCGGACGACGTGATGGGGCGGATCGCCGGAACCACCTTCTGGGAAGTGATCGACACCCTGGTCACCGGGGTCGCCTTCGGACTGATCGGCCTGGAGCTGCGCACGGTCTTCGGCACCGTGGACGGCCGGCTGCCGCTGCTGCTCGGCTGGGGTGCCCTGATCACCGCCGTGGTCGTCGGCGTACGGCTGCTGTGGCTGCTGCCCGCGACCTGGCTCGCCCAGCGGCTGCACACCCGCCGCGACATCGAGGAGGACATCCCCGTCAGCTGGCGCGAGACCGTCGTGGTGTGGTGGTCCGGGATGCGGGGCGTCGCCTCGGTCGCCCTGGCCCTCGCGATCCCGCTGACGACGGACGCCGGTGACCCCTTCCCGCACCGCGACGAGATCGTCTTCATCGCCTTCGTGGTGATCCTCGCCACCCTGCTGCTCCAGGGGCTCACCCTGCCCTGGCTGGTGCGCCGGCTCCATGTGCGGGCCGACGCGGGAGCCGAGCGCGAACTGGAGCACAGCCTCGCGCTCCGCGCGGCCCGCGCCGCCCGCCACCGGCTCCGGGAGATCGAGGAGGTCGAGGAGCTGCCCGAGGACATCAGCGAGCGGCTGCTGCGCGGCGCCTACGAGGTGGGGGCGAGGATCAGCCCCGACATCGTCGAGGAGGACCGGCGCGACTGGTATCTCCGGCGCACCGAGCGGGCCAGGACCGTCCGCCGCATCCAGCGGGAGATGATGTCGGCCGCCCGCCACGAGGTGCTCGCCGCCCGCAGCGAGCCGGGCGCCCACCCCGAGGTCGTGGACCGGGTGCTGCGGCATCTGGACGTCAGCGGACTGCACTGACCGCACGCCGGTCCGCCGTTCCCCCGGTGGCGCCCGCCACCGGGGGAACGGCGGACCGGACGTGGACCGCTCCGGGCCGTTCCTTCCGGACCTTTCCGGTCCGGAAGGAACGGCCCGGAAAGGTCCGGAAGGAACTGCCTAGCCCCGGCCCGTCCGGGGGGTGTCCTCCTCCACCGGACGGTCCCCGTCGGCGGGCTTCTTCACCGAGACGCCCTCCACCTGCTGCGCCGGACGCTCCGCCGGCTCCACCGCGGGGCCGGTCGCGATCTTGGGCAGCGCGTACGGATGGTGCTCGTGCAGCCAGGCCACGAGCTGCTCGCGGACCGTGCACCGTACGGTCCAGATGTCGTCCGCGTCCTTCGCGGTGACCACCGCCCGTACCTGGATCGTGGTGGGAGTGGTGTCCGTGACGGCGAGCGACCAGTCCCGGCCGTCCCAGGCCGGGCACTCGCGCACGATGTCATGGAGCTTCTCCCGCATCAGGGTCACCGGAGTGGAGTGGTCCAGATGGAGGAAGACGGTCCCCGTCATCTGCACCCCGCCGCGCGACCAGTTCTCGAACGGCTTGCTGGTGAAGTACGAGACCGGCATGGTGATCCGGCGCTCGTCCCAGGTCCGTACGGCGAGGAAGGTGAGGGTGATCTCCTCGATCGTGCCCCACTCGCCGTCCACCACCACGGTGTCGCCGATGCGGACCATGTCGCCGAAGGCGATCTGGAGACCGGCGAAGAGATTCCCCAGCGTCGACTGGGCGGCCACACCGGCGACGATGCCCAGCACACCGGCGGAGGCCAGCATCGAGGTGCCCACCGTCCGCATGGCCGGGAAGGTCAGCAGCATCGCGGCGACCGCCACCACGCCGACCACCGCGATCACCACCCGCTGGATCAGGGTCACCTGGGTCCGCACCCGGCGCACCCGGGCCGGGTCGCGGGTGGCCGTCGCGTAGCGGGAGTAGACCGACTCCACCACGGCCGTGGCGATCTTGACGACCAGCCAGGCGGACGCGCCGATCAGCACCAGGCTCAGCAGCTGTCCGATGCCGCCGTGGTACTGCCGGATGGACTCGATCTGCGCCTGCCGGTAACTGCCTCTCAACAGCGCCGTCCCCAGCACCACCAGCAGCGGATTCCGGCAGTTGCGCAGCAGACCCCACAGCGGGGTCTCGGGGTGCCGGGCGTCGGCCCGGCGGAGCAGCAGGTCGACCAGCCATCCCACGAGAAGCGTGAGGACGGCCGACCCGCCGATGACGATCAAAGGGCGCAGCACGTTCTCCATGTCTTCGAACGTAACCTGAAGACATGCACATCATGCTTTTCCATTCCACTTACGGTCTCCGCCCCGCCGTGCACTCCGCCGCCGAGCGGCTGCGGGAAGCGGGCCACCAGGTGTGGACACCCGATCTCTTCGACGGTGCGACCTTCACCACGGTCGAGGAGGGGATGGCCTTCAAGGACGGCCTCGGCAAGGACGAGCTGCTGAAGCGCGCGGTCATGGCCGCCGCGCCCTACTCGGACCGGGGACTGGTGTACGCGGGGTTCTCGCTCGGCGCCTCCATCGCGCAGACCCTGGCGCTCGGCGACGAGAAGGCCCGGGGACTGCTGCTGATGCACGGCACATCGGACATCGCCCCCAGCGCCTCGGTGGACGAGCTGCCCGTACAGCTCCACATCGCCGACCCGGACCCCTTCGAGCCGCACGACTGGCTCACCGCGTGGTACCTCGGCATGGGCAGGGCGGGCGCCGACACGGAGGTCCACCACTATCCGGGCGCCGGGCATCTGTTCACCGACCCGGAGCTGCCGGACCACGACGCGGAGGCGGCGGAGGCGGCCTGGCGGGTGGCGCTCGACTTCCTCCGCTCGCTGGAGACCGACGGCGCCGGGGACGGCCCGAGGGTGTGAACCGCCTCCCCGGGAGCCCGGCCGGGCTCCCGGGGAGCGGCGGGGATCAGCCCTTCAGGGCCTTGTCCACCGACGCGCGGAACTGCTCGACCGTCATCGGCGGGTTCTGCGTGCCCTCGGCGGTGACCTTCTTGCCGTCCATCCGGAGCGTCGGAGTGCCCTTGACCCCGCTGTCGTCGAACGCCTTGGACATCTTCATCGCCCAGGCGTCGAAGGTGCCCTCCTCGACGTTCTTCTTGAAGGCGGCGTTGTTCTTGAGCGCCGGGACCGCCTCGGCGATCTCCAGCATGTAGGAGTCCTTGGCGAACGAGTCCGCGTTCTCCTCGGGGTGGAACTGCTTGGAGTAGAGCGCGGCCTTGTAGTCCATGAACGCGTCGGGGCTGACATCGAGCGCCGCGCCCAGGGCGCTCAGCGCGTTCCGGGAGCCCTCGCCCTGGGCCACGTCGTCGATGAAGGTGGCACCGACGTACTTGACCTTGTACTTGCCGGCGTCGACGTCCTTCTTCAGCGTCTCGCCCACCTCCTGCTCGAAGGCAGCGCACGACGGGCAGCGGGAGTCCTCGTACAGCTCCAGGGTCTTCTTCGCCGACTTCTCGCCGATCACCACGTCGGTGCCGTGGGTGCCCGAGGTGTTCTTCGGGGCGGTGACGGTCTTGGCGTCCTTCGCCTCGTCCCAGGCGGACGGCTGGTTGGCCTGCACCACGGCGTAGCCGATGCCGCCGGCGAGGGCGAGGACCGCGACCGTGGAGCCGATCACGACCAGCTGCCGGCGCGCCTTCGCCTTCTTCAGCTCGCGCTCGCGCTCCTGCCGGAGCCGCTCACGGGCGGCGGCCTTGTTGGCCTTGCTGTTACGTGCACTCATGCTGATGTCACTCCGGAAGATGACGTATCGGTGGGATACGGGACAAGTGGGGGAGCGGGGGCGCGCGGGTGGCGGGTCCCCGGGGCCGCGGAGGCGGTGGCCTCAGCCGCGGCGGGGTACGGCTCGGCTCAGCCGAGGGCCGGGGCCGGGCACGGGGGACCCCGCCGTCCGACGGAGTGCACCAGTGAACGGGTCCGCGAGACGGCGGGCCGGGCGAGGGCGCGCGCCCCGCGCCGTACCGGCGGGCGCACGGCCGTGACCACGGCGACGGCGATCAGCAGCGGGCGGAACGCGAGGGTGCCGACCGTCCGCAGCAGGGCGGCCAGCGCGGCCTCCCCGTGCCACAGCCAGGCGGCGGCGAGCAGCCCGACCGAGACATGCGCGGCGAGCAGCAGCCAGGGCAGCGCCGGGGCGGGGCTCTGCAGGAGAGCCGCCGTGCCGTGCTCGGCCGGGCTCACCCCGGCGAGCTGTCCGCCGACGCCGCCGCAGAGCACATCGAGCCCCAGCGCCCGCAGCGATCCGGTGACCGGGCCGCCCCCGGGGCCGTAACAGGCGTCCTGCCCGGCGGTGAAGACCGTGTCGGCGGCCAGTTCGAGCGGGACGAGCAGGCTCGCGATCCGCCAGTACCCCCGCTCACGGCCCGAGAGGGCGTAGGCGACGGCGAAAACGCCCGCGGACAGCGCCGCCACCGTGGTCCACGGCAGCGGGGCCCGGGAGAGCAGCACATGGGACGCGGCGGACAGCGTCACGGCCAGTGCCGTGAAGATCGCCGCCCGCAGCGCTCTGAGCTGCACTCCCGATACGTCCATCGCCATCCGAGTGTGTCATGCCCGCCTGAGAGGAGCCTTAAGGGCTCCGGCCCAATCCGCCGGAGCCCCGGGCCCGGCCGGAGCCCCTGTCACCGCCCCGGCGCCCGCCCTGGTCACCGCTTGCTCACCCTCCGCTCACCGCCCCGCTCACAGTCCCGGGATGCGGCCGTTGCGGAAGAGATCGACGAAGATCTGGTGGTCGGCCCGCGCCCGCGCGCCGTACCCGTGCGCGAACTCCACCAGCAGCCGGGCGAAGCCCTCCTCGTCGGCCGCGATGGCCGCGTCGATGGCCCGCTCGGTCGAGAACGGGACCAGCGAGTGGCCGCTCTCGTCGTCGGCGGCGCCGTGCATGGTGGCCGCGGCCCGGCCCAGATCGGCGACGACCGCCGCGATCTCCCCGGCGTCGTCGATGTCCGACCAGTCCAGGTCCACCGCGTACGGGGAGACCTCGGCGACCAGCTGTCCCGCGCCGTCCAGCTCGGTCCAGCCCAGCCAGGGATCGGCGTGGTCCTGGAGCGCCCGCTGCGAGATCACCGTGCGGTGGCCCTCGTGGCGGAAGTACCCGCGCACGGCCGGATCGTCGATATGGCTGGAGACCGCCGGGGTCTGCGCCTGCTTCATATAGATCACGACATCGTTCTCCAGGGCGTCGCTGTTGCCCTCCAGGAGGATGTTGTACGAGGGCAGCCCGGCGGAGCCGATGCCGATGCCGCGCCTGCCGACCACGTCCTTCACGCGGTACGAGTCGGGGCGGGTGAGGCTGGACTCGGGCAGTGTCTCCAGATAGCCGTCGAAGGCCGCGAGGACCTTGTACCGGGTGGCGGCGTCGAGCTCGATCGCGCTGCCGCCGGGGGCGAAGCGCCGCTCGAAGTCCCGGATCTCGGTCATCGAGTCCAGCAGCGCGAACCGGGTCAGCGAGCGGGCGTCGCGGAGCGCGTCCAGCAGCGGGCCCTCGGCGGTGTCCAGGGTGAACGGCGGCAGCTCCTCCTCCTTGGCGCCGCTCGCCAGGGCGCGGATGCGCTCCCGGTAGGCGGTGGCGAAGGTGGACACCAGCGCGGTGATCTGGTCGTCGCTGAACGCCTTGGTGTAGCCGATCAGCGCCAGCGAGGCGGCCAGCCGCTTCAGATCCCAGGTGAAGGGGCCGACATAGGCCTCGTCGAAATCGTTGACATTGAAGATCAGCCGGCCGTTGGAGTCCATATAGGTGCCGAAGTTCTCCGCGTGGAGATCGCCGTGAATCCACACCCGGCTGGTGCGCTCGTCCAGATACGGACCGCTGTGGATGCCCTGGTCCCCGCGCGCCGCGTGCTCCCGCTCCAGATCGCTGTAGAACAGGCAGGCGGTGCCGCGGTAGAAGGCGAAGGCCGAGCCGGCCATCTTCCGGAACTTGACCCGGAAGGCGGCCGGGTCGGCGGCCAGGAGCTCGCCGAAGGCGCTCCCGATCACGGTGAGAATCTGCTCACCGCGCTCTTCGGCCGTGACCTCGGCGGGGTGCGGTACCGACATCGCTCTGTGCCTCCTGGGCAGGGACGAGAGGGCCCCGGCGCTGACCGGGGAGAAGGGTTCTTCCGACCTCTCCAACGCGCGGACCCGCACGGGAGTGCCCCCACCCGGCTTCCTCCGGGCGAGCCTCGTCTGTCGGTCCCAAGTCGTAGACTTCCGAGCTGTCCCCCCAGACACTCCGCTGCCTGCCGTCGCCCGTTTCTCTGGAGGCCCCCGCCGTGACCAAACCGCCGTTCACGCATCTGCATGTGCACACCCAGTACTCGCTGCTGGACGGTGCGGCGCGGTTGAAGGACATGTTCGCGGCCTGCAATGAGATGGGCATGTCGCACATCGCGATGACGGACCACGGCAATCTCCACGGCGCCTACGACTTCTTCCACACGGCGAAGAAGGCCGGTGTGACACCGATCATCGGCATCGAGGCGTATGTGGCGCCCGAGTCGCGGCGGACGAAGCGGAAGATCCAGTGGGGACAGCCGCACCAGAAGCGGGACGATGTCTCCGGTTCCGGTGGTTATACGCATAAGACGATCTGGGCGGCGAACAAGACGGGGCTGCACAATCTCTTCCGGCTCTCCTCGGACGCGTACGCGGAGGGGTGGCTCCAGAAGTGGCCGCGGATGGACAAGGAGACGATCGCCCAGTGGTCGGAGGGCCTGATCGCCTCCACCGGGTGCCCCTCCGGTGAGCTCCAGACACGGCTGCGGCTGGGTCAGTTCGACGAGGCGCTGAAGGCGGCGTCGGAGTACCAGGACATCTTCGGGAAGGAGCGGTACTTCCTGGAGCTGATGGACCACGGGATCGAGATCGAGCGCCGGGTGCGGGACGGGCTGCTGGAGATCGGGCGGAAGCTGGACATCCCGCCCCTGGTGACCAATGACTCGCACTACACCTACGCGAGCGAGGCGACGGCGCACGACGCGCTGCTCTGCATCCAGACGGGCAAGAACCTCTCCGACCCGGACCGGTTCCGTTTCGACGGCACGGGCTACTACCTCAAGTCCACCGACGAGATGTACGCGGTGGACTCGTCGGACGCCTGGCAGGAGGGCTGCCGCAACACCCTGCTGGTGGCGCAGCAGATCGACACCGAGGGCATGTTCCAGGAGCGGAACCTGATGCCCAGGTTCGACATCCCCGAGGGATACACCGAGGTCTCCTGGTTCCGGGAGGAGGTCCGGGTCGGCATGGAGCGCCGCTTCCCCGGCGGCGTCCCGGAGGACCGCCAGAAGCAGGCGGAGTACGAGATGGACGTCATCATCAAGATGGGGTTCCCGGGGTACTTCCTGGTGGTCGCCGACTTCATCATGTGGGCGAAGAACCAGGGCATCGCGGTGGGCCCCGGCCGCGGCTCGGCCGCCGGCTCGATCGTCTCCTACGCGATGGGGATCACCGACCTCGACCCGATCGAGCACGGGCTGATCTTCGAGCGGTTCCTCAACCCCGAGCGTGTCTCCATGCCCGATGTCGACATCGACTTCGACGAGCGCCGGCGCGTGGAGGTCATCCGCTATGTGACCGAGAAGTACGGCGCCGACAAGGTCGCCATGATCGGCACCTACGGAAAGATCAAGGCGAAGAACGCGATCAAGGACTCGGCCCGGGTCCTCGGCTATCCGTACGCCATGGGCGACCGGCTCACCAAGGCCATGCCCGCCGATGTCCTCGGCAAGGGCATCGACCTCTCCGGCATCACCGACCCCTCGCACCCGCGCTACAGCGAGGCGGGCGAGATCCGCGCGATGTACGAGAACGAACCGGATGTGAAGAAGGTCATCGACACCGCCAAGGGCGTCGAGGGCCTGGTCCGGCAGATGGGTGTGCACGCGGCCGGCGTGATCATGTCCAGCGAGACCATCACGGACCACGCGCCGGTCTGGGTCCGCCACACCGACGGCGTCACCATCACCCAGTGGGACTATCCGCAGTGCGAGTCGCTCGGACTGCTGAAGATGGACTTCCTCGGTCTGCGCAACCTCACGATCATGGACGACGCCATCAAGATGGTGAAGGCCAACAAGGGCGTCGACCTGGAGATGCTCGCTCTCCCCCTCGACGACGCCCCCACCTTCGAACTGCTCTGCCGGGGCGACACCCTCGGCGTCTTCCAGTTCGACGGCGGGCCGATGCGCTCGCTGCTGCGGCTGATGAAGCCCGACAACTTCGAGGACATCTCCGCCGTCTCGGCCCTCTACCGGCCGGGCCCGATGGGAATGAACTCCCACACCAACTACGCCCTGCGCAAGAACAAGCAGCAGGAGATCACCCCGATCCACCCGGAGCTGGAGGAGCCGCTCCGGGAGGTCCTGGACATCACCCACGGCCTGATCGTCTACCAGGAGCAGGTCCAGAAGGCCGCCCAGATCATCGCCGGGTACTCGCTCGGCGAGGCCGATATCCTCCGCCGCGTCATGGGCAAGAAGAAGCCCGAGGAGCTGGCGAAGAACTTCACGATCTTCCAGGCCGGCGCGCGCGAGAACAACTACTCCGACGAGGCGATCCAGGCCCTGTGGGACGTGCTGGTCCCCTTCGCCGGATACGCCTTCAACAAGGCCCACTCCTCGGCCTACGGCCTGGTCACCTACTGGACCGCCTATCTGAAGGCGAACTACCCGGCCGAGTACATGGCCGCGCTGCTGACCTCGGTGAAGGACGACAAGGACAAATCGGCGGTCTATCTCAATGAGTGCCGCCGCATGGGCATCAAGGTGCTGCCGCCCAATGTGAACGAATCCCAGTCGAACTTCGCCGCCCAGGGCGACGACGTGATCCTCTTCGGTCTCACAGCGGTACGGAATGTCGGCACGAATGTCGTCGATTCGATCATCCGCTGCCGCAAGGCCAAGGGGAAATACGCCTCGTTCCCCGACTTCCTGGACAAGGTGGAGGCCGTCGTCTGCAACAAGCGGACGGTGGAGTCGCTGATCAAGGCCGGCGCCTTCGACGAGATGGGCCACACCCGCAAGGGGCTGGTCGCCCACCACGAGCCGATGATCGACAACGTGGTGGCGGTGAAGCGCAAGGAGGCCGAGGGGCAGTTCGACCTCTTCGGCGGGATGGGCGACGCGGACGCGCCCGACGAGCCCGGTTTCGGCCTGGACATCGAATTCTCCGATGTGGAGTGGGACAAGTCCTATCTGCTGGCCCAGGAGCGGGAAATGCTCGGGCTGTATGTCTCCGACCACCCGCTCTTCGGCATCGAACACGTCCTCTCCGACAAGTCCGACGCCTCCATCTCCCAGCTCACCGGCGGTGAGCACGCGGACGGCGCGGTGGTGACCATCGGCGGGATCATCTCCGGCCTCCAGCGGAAGATGACCAAGCAGGGCAACGCCTGGGCGATCGCCACCGTGGAGGACCTCGCCGGGTCGCTGGAGTGCATGTTCTTCCCCGCGACCTACCAGCTCGTCTCCACCCAGCTCGTCGAGGACACCGTCGTCTTCGTCAAGGGGCGCCTCGACAAGCGCGAGGACGTGCCCCGTCTCGTCGCCATGGAGCTGATGGTCCCCGATCTCTCGTCGGCGGGCACCAACGCCCCGGTGGTCGTCACCATCCCCACCGTGAAGGTCACCCCGCCGATGGTGACCCGGCTCGGGGAGATCCTCAGCCACCACCGGGGCAACACCGAGGTGCGGATCAAGCTCCAGGGCCCCCGCTCCACCACGGTGCTCCGGCTCGACCGGCACCGGGTGCAGCCGGACCCGGCGCTCTTCGGCGATCTGAAGGTGCTGCTCGGCCCGGCCTGCCTGGCGGGCTGACCGGCAGACCGGCACACGGAAGGGGCGCGCCCGTCGGTACGGGCGCGCCCCTTCCGTGCGTCCACGGCTCCGCCGGGGCGGGCGTCAGGGATGGCGTCAGTTGTGGCCGAAGCGCCGCTGGTGCTTCCGGGCGACATCCGACGGGCTGCCCTGCGCCTGCGACTGGGGCTGGTTCTGGGTCTCGAACGCCGTCGACCTGGCCTCCTCCTTGCCGCGTTCCGCGGCGCTGGAGCGGTCCTGCTGATGACTGCCCTTGCGATTCTTGTTCTTGGCCATGGTGTGCCTCCATCGGGGGTTCTCGGGGCCAGGGCCGCGACCAGATTCACATACGGGACGATGAGTCGCATTTTGGATCATTGCGGTGGGTAAGGGCCCCTTGTCATCGACGTCTGGCGAGGTTTCGCCACGCCGATGATCGAGTTCCGGCCGTTAACCCTCATCCCGTCGGGCAGACTCGAAGGAAACCCGGAACAATCCCCGGTCCGGAACCGTACCCGGGGTGTGTACGTTCCTCGATTCCCCGGAACCGCCGGATCTCTCAGATTTCCCAAGATCGATTCTTCACTTTCTCAGATCTTCAGGCATTTCCCCGATTTCCCAGTCCCCAGGACCTCTGAGTACCCGAAAGAGGGTGGAGCGCGTGGACCGTTGCGTTGTGCTGGTGGACGCCGGCTATCTGCTCGGCGCCGCCGCGAGCCTGCTCGCCGGGGAACCGACACGTTCCCGGATCACCGTCGACCACGCCGCCCTCATCCTGGGCCTGCGTGAACTCGCGGAGGCCGACACGGAACGCCCCCTGCTGCGCATCTACTGGTTCGACGGCGCCCCCGACCGAGTGCCCCAGCCGGAGCACCGCCGGCTGCGGGTGATGCCCCGGGTGACGGTCCGGCTGGGCGCGCTCACCCGCAGCGACGGCCGCTGGGCGCAGAAGGGGGTGGATGCGGCCATGCACGCCGAACTGACCGAGCTGGCCAGAAACCGCGCCTGCTCCGATGTGGTGCTCGTGACCGGGGACGGCGATCTGCTGCCCGGTCTGATGTCCGCGAAGGAGCACGGCGTCGCCGTCCACCTCTGGGCGGTGCAGGCCGCCGACGGCGACTACAACCAGTCGGAGGACCTGGTCGCCGAGGCGGATGAGCGCCGGGTGCTCGACCGGGCCTGGATCACCACCGCGGTCCGGGCCAAGGAGCTGAGCGGGGTCTGCGCGCCGCCGCCCGTGCCCCGGCCGGAGATCGCGGCCATCCTCTCCGCCCCGCTGCCCGAGTCGGCCCTCGCCGCCGCCCAGGCCGCCGGCGGCGATACCCCCCGCAACGGCTCGCGGCCCGCCCCGCCGGACGGGCCCCCGGCGGCTCCCGCCCCCGCGGCCGCCAAGGGGGTGCCCACCCCCAAGGACCTCGCGAGCCTGCGCGCCCCGGGCAGCCACACCCCGCACCACCCGGCGAGCGCCACCCTGCGCTGGTCCTCCGACAAGGGCTGGGTGGAGCGGCCGGGCGCCGGGCCGCTGGGGGAGCCGGCCGAGACCGCGTCCCTGCCCACCCTCGCCCAGCTCACCAGCGCCGAGCAGCGCTGGGCCGACCGCGAGGAGGACATCACCACCGTCGGCGGGGACCCTTTCGAGGTCGGCCAGGTCTTCGCCCGGCGCTGGATGGAACGGCTGACCGAGACCGGGCACGTCCAGAAGCTGTCCACGATGTACCCGCGCATTCCCCACCGCATCGACGGTGAACTGCTCCGGTACGCGGCACGGTTCGGCCTCCTCGCGCACAAGGACGACCAGATCGACGAGCACGACCGCTATGCGATCCGCGCCGGATTCTGGCGGGAGATCGATGTACGGGCCGCCGCCGAACACGCCCCCGCGGGGGAGTAGCGAGCGCGACCCCGTACTCTCGTACCTCGTGAGTACGGTGTGCGTAGTGCGGCGACTGGTGAAGACGTACCCTGCCGCGCGCGCCCGCAGAGGAGTCCCGGCGACGCCGGAGGTCCGGGCAACGGACGGCATCAGCCTGGAAGTCGAGGGCGGTGAGATCTTCGGACTGCTCGGTCCGAACGGAGCCGGGAAATCCACTCTCGTCCGCCAGCTCACCGGTCTGATGCGGCCCGACTCGGGCAGCGTCGAGGTGCTCGGCCACGATCTCGTGCGCCACCCCGAGCGGGCGGCGCGGCTCATCGGCTATCTCGGACAGGAGTCCACGGCGCTCGACGAGCTGACCGTCGCCCTCGCCGCCGAGACCACCGGGCGGCTGCGCGGGCTGACCACCCGGGACGCCCGCGCCGAGCGGGACGCCGTACTGGAGGAACTGGGGCTGACCGAGCTGGCCGGGCGCCCGCTCAAGCGGCTCTCCGGCGGACAGCGCCGGCTGGCCTGCTTCGCCGCCACGCTGGTCGGCCGGCGCCCGCTGCTCGTCCTGGACGAGCCCACGGCCGGGATGGACCCCGTGGCCCGGCGCGCGGTCTGGGGCGCGGTGGACCGCAGACGGGAGCGGTACGGCACGACCGTCCTTCTCGTCACCCACAATGTGATCGAGGCGGAGACCGTGCTCGACCGGGTCGCCGTGCTCGAACGGGGCCGGGTGATCGCCTGTGACACCCCCAGTGGGCTCAAGGAACGAATCGCGGGTGAGGTACGGGTGGAACTGGTGTGGCGCGAGCGCGCACCGCTGGATGTGCCGGAGGTGGCCGCGCTCCGCGGCTCCGCGCAGGAGTCCGGGCGCCGCTGGGTGCTCAGGCTCGCGCCGGACGAGGCACGGGCCGCGGTCGCCGCGGTGACGGGCGGCGCGGCCTTCGCGGCGCTCGACGACTTCACGCTGGCGACGCCCAGCCTGGAGGACGTGTATCTGGCGCTCGGGGGGAACGCGACGAAGGGGCTGGTCAAGGCGTGAGCATCGTGCCCGTGGAGGCGGTGTCCGGGAGGACGAGGACCAGGGGGATCGAGGTGCCGGAGGCCATGGCCGCCGCGCCGCTCGCGCCCCGGGCCCGGCTGTTTCCCGCGATGGGCGCGGTCTACCGCGCCCAGTTGTCGCGGGCGCGGGTCGCCCGCATCCCGCTGCTCTTCGTGGCGACCTTCCAGTCGGTCGGGATCATGGTCCTGATGCGGGGGGTCGTCGACGGCGGGGACGAGGCGCGGGCCGTGGTGGCCGGCTCCTCCGTGCTGGTCGTCGCGTTTGTCGCACTCAACCTCCTCGCCCAGTACTTCGGGCAGCTGCGGGCGAGCGGCGGCCTGGACCACTACGCCACCCTGCCCGTGCCGCCCGCGGCCGTGGTGCTCGGCGCGGCGGGGGCGTACGCCTCCTTCACCGTGCCCGGCACCATCGTGACCGCGGTGGCCGGCAGCGTGCTCTTCTCGCTGCCGATGACGCATCTCTGGGTGCTGGTCGCGGTGATCCCGCTCGCCGGGGCGGCCCTCGCGGGCCTCGGCGCCGCGCTGGGGCTGCTGGCGCCGCGCCAGGAACTCGCCACACTGCTGGGCCAGTTGGGGATGTCGGCGGCGCTGCTGCTCGGGGTGCTGCCGGCCGACCGGATGCCCGCGGTCATCTCGTACGCGCGTGATCTGCTGCCCTCCACCTACGGTGTGGAGGCGCTGGCCAGGACGTTCGAGAGCAGCCCGGACTGGGCGGGCGTCGCGCTCGATCTGACGGTCTGCGCCGTGGTGGGTGTGGTGTCGCTGGCGGTCGCCACCTGGGCGTACCGGCGGGCGGCGGTCCGGTGAGGCGCGGACCGCGCCCGCCTGGCACGATGGCCGGGTGACCGCACCTCTGACTCCGCCGCCGCCGAACGACGACCCCTGGCAGGCTCCGCCCCCGCCCGGCCCGGCGGACGGGACCGCCGGCGACCCCGGGCTCCGGGCCGAGGCCCGGGACGGCGCGCTGGTCATGGTGGCCGTGGCCGCGCTCGGCGTGGCGCTGGGCCTGCTGTGGCTCTGGCTGGCACCGAGGGTGCCGCTGATCTCCGACGGCAAGGCCGTCTTCCTGAAGAACACCGAGGGCGAGGCGGCGGTGGGGGCGGACAGCGTCTTCGCGCTGCTGGGGATCGGCTTCGGGGTGGTGAGCGCGGCGGCGGTGTACTGGTACCGGCGGCGCGGCGGGATCGTCCTGGTCGTGGGGCTGGCGCTGGGCGGGGCGCTGGGGTCGCTGCTGGCGTGGCGGGTGGGGGTGTGGTGGGGGCCGACGGCGGATGTGGTGGCCCACGCGAAGGAGGTGGGGAAGGGGGTGACCTTTGACGCGCCGCTGAAGCTGGGGGCGAAGGGGATGCTGCTCGCGTGGCCGCTCGCGGCGATGCTCACCCATCTGACCCTCACGGCCTTCTTCACCCCGAAGGACCCGGACCCCGCTCCGGCGCTCCCGCCCTGGGATGCCCCTCCCACTTCCTGAGCCTCCCCTCGCACGGCGCGGGCGACGGTCGGGGGCCTGTCCCCGAGCCCCCGCGCCTCCATCGCCGGCGGGGCTGTTTTCTGCCGCTGCGGTGATCTGCGGGGGGCCCGGGGATTTGGGTGGTCTGGGCTGACTGGGCCGGTTCGAGGGGTGTTCCTGGTGGGGGTGGGGTATTTCAGCCCGTCCGGCATTTGAGGACGGACCCCGCACCTCGGGAGACCCGCACGGCGCGGCGGGCCGCGGTCGCGGGCCTGCCCCCGACCCTCCCCGCCTTCATCGCCGGCGGGGCTACGCCGGGCGGCGGCCGTGGTTGGCCTTGCGGGTGCGCCACTTGCGTTTGCGGGTGCGCTTGGACACGGAGGGCCTCCTCGGTGGGCGTCCCTACGGGAATACCGGAGGAACCCCTCCCCGTCGACCCCTACACCCGCCCGATCCTCGCCAGCACCGCCCCCGTCAACCCCACCAGATCCCCGGGCGCCACCTCCACCTCCAGCCCCCGCCTCCCCGCCGAGACACAGATCGTGGAGTGCTCCGAGGCCGACTCGTCCAGCACCGTCGGCAGCCGCTTCCGCTGGCCCAGCGGTGAGATCCCGCCCCGGACGTACCCGGTGACGCGCTCCGCCGCCGCCGGGTCCGCCATCGCCGCCCGCTTCCCGCCGACGGCCGCCGCCAGCGCCTTCAGATCCAGCCGCCCCGCCACCGGGACCACCGCGACCGTCAGCTCTCCGTCCACCTCGGCCACCAGCGTCTTGAACACCCGCTCCGGCGCCACCCCCATCGCCTCGGCCGCCTCATCGCCGTACGACGCGGCCGACGGGTCGTGCTCGTACGCGTGCACCGTGAACGGCGCGCCCGCCGCCGTCAGCGCCACCGTCGCCGGGGTGCCCCCCTGCTTTCCGGACTTCCTCGCCACTGGGCCGTCTCTTTCGGATCGTGCCGGGCTCGCGAGCCCCGGCACCGTGCCTCGCCGTCTCGTCGTCCGTCGCCGACGCTCCGCGTGGGCTCCCTCCTCCGCCTCGCGATCCATGGCACCGGACCCCGCTCACCGATCCGGCCCGATCCGAAAGGAACTCCCCGGGCGGTCTCTCCTGGTTCAGTTGGGGTTGGTCGGTGCCTGGGTCAGATTCACCGCGGGCAGCGACGGCAGATGCCGGATCACCGCCGTCTCCGCGCGGAGCAGCTCCAGTTCCTCCCGCAGCCGCCCCGCCGTGTCCGGCGCCTCCAGCAGCCGCTGCTTGGCGGGCGTGTCCAGCACCGCCGCCGCCGCGACCAGATACGACACCACGGACGGGTCGTCCGGCAGCTCCGCGCCGGTCGACAGGGTCCGCTCGCGCGCCCCGGCCAGCCGTTTCTGGTAGCTCCGGAAGGCCCGCAGCACCCCTTCGGCCAGGGCGCCCGCGCCCTCGCCGGTCGCCTCGGGGATCTCCTCCACCTCGGCGGTGAGGAAGGGGCCGCTCGCGTCGACGGAGAGCAGCCGCACCCGGGTCGTACCGGTGGCGAGCACCTCGAAGGTGCCGTCCTCGCGCTCGCGGATCGTCGCCGCGTCCGCGACACACGCCACCGGGTGGAACACCTGGAGGGGATCGTCCCCGAAGCCCGCCGCGGGGCCGCGCTCGGGCAGCGCGGTCGGGTCGGGCAGGCCGGGCGCCGTCGCCGCGGTCTCGCGGCCGTCGCGGATGGCGACCACGGCGAACAGACGCGGTTCGGAATCATCCGTCTTGAGCAGTTCGCGCATCATGGCGCGGTAGCGCTCCTCGAAGACGTTCAGGGGCAGGACGAGCCCCGGGAACAGTACCGAGTTCAGCGGAAAGAGCGGGAGCCGTGCGGTGGTCACAACGGTCTAGCCTAATGGCCCGCGGGGCCGCTTCGTCCGGTACGGGACCGCAGAGGTGTCCGGGACGCCAGCTCGATCCGTACCCCGTCCCGCGCGTCCAGGAACTGTCCGAGCGGATCATCCGAGAACCGGTTCCACGGGAACGAGGTCGCGTACGGCCCGATCAGCCGGAACTGCTCCAGCGCCGCCTCCCACCGCCCCCGTCTGACCAGGATGTACGCGGTGAGATTGCGGACCTCGGCCGGCCAGGGGTCCGCCGCCGGGTATCCGGCGGAGAGCGCCGCCGCCAGATCGGCCGCGCGGTCGATCCGCTCGGCCTCCAGCGCCGATACCGGCTTCGCCGCGGTCCCGAACCCCTCGTTCTCGATCCTGGCGAAGGCCGCCCGCACCGGCAGCGCCTGCACCAGCGACCCCGGCAGCGCGTCCGCCGCCGCCTGCTCGGCGAAGTCGAAGCACTCCCGGTGCGAGCCGTGCCACTGCGCCGAGAGATAGCGCAGGGCCGCCACATGGCAGCCGTAGTGGTGCGGCGAACGGCGCACCGCCTGTTCCCACAGCCCCTCGAACGCGGTGTGCCCGGCATGGGTGCCGCGGGCGTGGTCCAGGGCGATCCGCCAGGGCACGGGATCGCCGGGGGCCGCCGCTGCCGCCGCGCCGATCAGCGGACCGATCTCGCGCAGCCGCTCCACCCGCGCGGGCGACTCCCACGCCCGCCGCACCGCCAGCTCCGCCTTGACGGTCAGCGCGTCCGGATCGTGCGGCGCGGCGGCCAGCCAGGAGCCGAGCCACTCGCCCCGGGAGTACGCGAAGACCGCGAGCCGCATCACATACCGGTCGCGGTTCTCCCACTCCGCCGCCTCCCGGGTGGTCGCCAGCAGCTTGGCCGCCGGTTCGTACTCGCCCAGGGCCGCGGCCACCAGGGCCGGCCCGATCCGTTCATCGGGCGCGTCGAGCAGCACCTCCTCGCCGGGTGGCAGTCCCTCGGCCAGCCGCGGCGAATGGCGGATCATGCGCAGGGTGCGAAGCAGTGCTCTCGGCAATGACATGGTGCGGACCATTGAAAACCGCAGGTGGGGGCGGCGCCAGAGGGTGGCTGTGAAGCTTTGGTGGCGGCGGGATGGTTGTCCTGACGCAAGCCAAGAGACTGTAAAGAAAAGCGCCCCCGCCATGAGGAAGGGCGCCCCCGCCGTCCGCCGGGGCACGCGCTCACCGCCCGGCCCGCCACTCCCGGCCGCCCGCCAGGCCCCGGCCGCACCTCACGGCCCCCGGCGCATCCCCGGCTCATCCCCGGTTCAGCAGCCTCGTCGCCCCCGCCGCCACCGTCGTCGCCAGAATCCACCCCAGCATCACCAGCACCGCGGCGGCCCACTGCCAGTGCCCCTCCAGCCGCCAGTACCCGTCCTGGCCGAGGTTGATCACCGGGATGAGCAGATCCAGCGCGTAGAGCGGGGCGTTCCACTCCGGGTGCTCCTCCTTCTTGATGGGGGCCGGGTCGACCCGGGAGAAGGCGAGCGCCCCCGCCGCCCACACCACCGCCATCCACAGCGCGGCCCGCCCCGGCCGGTAGCCGTACGCCACGGTCCAGTCCTGGAGGAAGCCCCACAGCTTCGCCGCCAGCGGCAGCGTCTCGCGGCGGCGGCGCTGCTTGGTCAGCAGCACCTCCCGCGCGTCCGCGTCCTCCCCGCTGTTGCGGAGCACGGTCGCCAGCCGCTCGTACGGCTCCGGGGAGTACTCCGGCGTCGCCGACGCCACCCACTCCAGCCGGCGGCTGAGCGGGAAGTCCTCGTACGGCACGAGGTTCTCGTAGACGAAGCCGCCCATCGCCAGGCCCCCGGGCCCCGGCCAGCTCGCCGCCAGATCGACCAGGGTCACCACCTTCGCCCCGTTCAGCACGACCCGGCCCTCCTCGGGGCGCTGGGCGTTGAACCGCAGTTCGGGGCTGACTATCCGGCGCAGCGACAGCTCCTCCCCGGGGCTGAGCACAAAGCGCGCCCGGTGCAGATCCACCGCGTCCCCGAACCGGCCATCGTCCAGACGCACCCCGCCGTAGCACTCGAAGGGCCGGAGCCGGGTGTTGCGCCGCCGCGCGTCGCCCAGCGGGATGCCGAACGGGGGAGTGGCGTTCTGGTCGCCGGTGGTCTCGCTCACCCAGGCACCGGTCATGTACAGCGTCCGCTCGACCGTCAGCTGGGGGGCGTTGAGCGCCCGGCGCTCGGCGGCGGCCCGCAGCCGGCTGCCGCGCAGGCTCAGGGAGACCCCGACCTTCGCGCCGCGCAGACTCACCTCCCCGTACGTCTCGATCAGCTCCGCCTGTAAGTCCTGCGCCACCGAGAGGCCGTCCGCCGTGATCGCCCGGCCCCGGCGGTCCGGCCGCACATGGATCTGGTTGATCAGCAGATCCGTGCCGATCTGCGCGTCGGTGAGCCGGATGCCGTGCTCCACCCGGCAGCGCGGCAGATGCAGATCGCCCTCGGTGCGCAGCCGGGCCGCCTCGATCCGCGGAATCGCGCAGCCCACCATGCGCACGGTCGTGAAGTGCGTCTCCGGCAGCCAGATCTCGTTCTCGAACCGGCAGCCGCTCAGCTCGACATAGGGGGAGACGCTGCCGCCGGCCAGCTTGAGCGTGCCGGTGATCTGCCCGCCGCGCAGCTTCAGCGCCGCGACCCGCCCGGGGTGCGGCTCCGGTCCGCTCAGCAGCAGCCGGGCCACGATCGAGGCCCGGACACTGCGCTCGGGGCCCCAGCGGCGGGGCGAGAAGGGGTCGTTCAGCAGGGGGTCGGGATCGCTCAGGTCGTAGGTGCTCCCATTCCGAAAGGCGTTCCACATGCGCTGTTCGGTCGGGCTGAGCCCGTCCGGGGGTCCCTCGTCCGGCGGCTCTGTCAAGGCCGCTCCTCCGCTTCCTCTGCGTGCACCGGTGCTCACTCAACGTGTCGTACAGTCGTTCTTCCCGCTGAGTGACCGGGTGAACGCTAGTGGTCATGGAATATGCGGGAGCACCCTGGGGTGTGTATCAGCCAGTGATACGGCGAACGGCAGTCGAATCGGGTCTGCGAGAATTGGCCGTGTGATTTCCCGAATCGATCTGCGCGGCGATGCCCTCCCCGAGGGGGCCGCCCTGCGCGCCCTGCTGCCCCGTGCCGAGTTCGACGTGGAAGCCGCCCTGGAGAAGGTGCGGCCCATCTGCGAGGACGTGCATCATCGCGGCACGGCGGCGCTGATCGAGTACGCGGAGAGGTTCGACGGCGTCACCCTGGAGCGGGTCAGGGTCCCCGCCACCGCGCTCGCCACCGCACTGGCGGGGCTGGACCCCGAGGTCAGGGCGGCGCTGGAGGAGTCCATCCGGCGCGCCAGGATCGTCCACCGCGCCCAGCGCCGCGGCGAGCACACCACCCAGGTCGTCCCCGGTGGCACCGTCACCGAGAAGTGGGTCCCGGTCGAGCGCGTGGGTCTCTACGCGCCGGGCGGCCGGTCCGTCTACCCCTCCTCCGTGATCATGAATGTGGTCCCGGCGCAGGAGGCCGGTGTCGAGTCCATCGCGCTCGCCTCCCCGCCGCAGAAGGACCACGGCGGTCTGCCCCACCCGACCATCCTCGCCGCCTGCGCCCTCCTCGGCGTCGACGAGGTGTACGCGGTGGGCGGCGCCCAGGCCGTCGCGATGTTCGCGTACGGCACCACCGGCCCCGACGGCTGCCCGCCCGCGAACATGGTCACCGGCCCCGGCAACATCTGGGTCGCCGCCGCCAAGCGCTACTTCACCGGCCGGATCGGCATCGACACCGAGGCCGGCCCCACCGAGATCGCCGTCCTCGCGGACGCCACGGCCGACCCGGTCCATGTCGCCGCCGATCTGATCAGCCAGGCCGAGCACGACCCGATGGCCGCCGCCGTGCTGGTCACCGACTCGCCCGCGCTGGCGGACGCGGTGGAGCGGGAGCTGGTCCCGCAGATCGCGGCCACCCGGCACGTCGAGGACCGCATCGTGCCCGCCCTCTCCGGCACACAGTCCGCGATCGTCCTGGTCGACGGAGTGGAGGAGGGGCTGCGCGTCGTCAACGCCTACGGCGCCGAGCACCTGGAGATCCAGACCGCCGACGCCGCCGCGGTCGCCGCCCGGGTGCGCAACGCCGGCGCGGTCTTCATCGGCCCCTACGCGCCCGTCTCGCTCGGCGACTACTGCGCGGGCTCCAACCACGTCCTGCCGACCGGCGGCTGCGCCTGCCACTCCTCGGGGCTCTCCGTCCAGTCCTTCCTCCGCGGCATCCACCTCGTGGACTACACCCGCGACGCCCTCGCCGAGGTGACCCACCACGTCGTCACCCTCGCCGAGGCGGAGGATCTGCCCGCGCACGGAGCCGCCCTGAAGGCGCGCTTCGGATGGAAGGTACCGAGCAAGTGACCGAGCCGCCCGCCCGCGAGAAGTCTCCCGTCCGCGAGAAGTCCCCCGTCCGCGAGGAGCTTCCCGTCCGTGAGGAGCTGCGCGGCAAGTCCCCGTACGGCGCCCCCCAGCTGGACGTCCCCGTCCAGCTGAACACCAACGAGAACCCCTACCCCCTGCCCGAGCCGCTCGTCGAGCGCATCGCCGAGCGGGTGCGGGAGGCCGCGCGCGGCCTCAACCGCTACCCCGACCGGGACGCGATCGAGCTGCGCACCGGCCTCGCCGCGTATCTGACCCGCACCACCGGGCACTCCGTCGGGGTGCGGAACGTCTGGGCGGCCAACGGGTCCAACGAGGTCATCCAGCAGCTGCTCCAGACCTTCGGCGGCCCCGGCCGGACCGCCATCGGCTTCGAGCCCTCGTACTCGATGCACGCGCTGATCTCCCGGGGCACCGGCACCGGCTGGATCTCCGGCCCCCGCGATGACGACTTCACCGTCGATGTCGCGGCGGCCTGCCGTGCCATCGCCGAGCACCGGCCCGAGGTGGTCTTCATCACCTCGCCCAACAACCCCACCGGCACCGCCGTCGCGGCCGACACGGTGCTCGCGCTGTACGAGGCGGCCCAGGCGGCCCGCCCGTCGCTGGTGGTGGTGGACGAGGCGTATGTCGAGTTCAGCCACCGCCCCTCGCTGCTCCCGCTCATCGAGGGCCGTCCCCACCTGGTCGTCTCCCGGACGATGTCCAAGGCGTTCGGCGCCGCCGGGCTCCGGCTCGGCTATCTCGCGGCCCACCCGGCCGTGGTCGACGCCGTCCAGCTCGTCCGGCTGCCGTACCACCTCTCCGCCGTCACCCAGGCCACCGCGCTCGCCGCGCTGGAGCACACCGATACGCTGCTGGGGTACGTCGAGCAGCTGAAGACCGAGCGGGACCGCCTGGTCACCGAGTTGCGCGCCCTCGGATTCGAGGTCACCGACTCGGACGCGAACTTCGTCCAGTTCGGCCGGTTCGCCGACGCCCACGAGGCCTGGCAGCGGATTCTCGACCAGGGCGTCCTGGTCCGGGACAACGGTGTGCCCGGCCGGCTGCGGGTCACCGCGGGCACCCCCGCCGAAAACGACGCGTTCCTCGACGCGGTACGTCAGTTGAAGAAGGAGCAGAGCGCATGAACCGCGTGGGCAGGGTGGAGCGCACCACCAAGGAGACCTCCGTGCTCGTCGAGGTCGATCTCGACGGCACCGGGAAGACCGACATCTCGACCGGGGTCGGCTTCTACGACCACATGCTCGACCAGCTCGGCCGCCACGGGCTCTTCGATCTGACCGTGCGCACCGAGGGCGACCTCCACATCGACTCGCACCACACCATCGAGGACACCGCCCTCGCCCTGGGCGCCGCCTTCAAGCAGGCCCTCGGCGACAAGGTCGGCATCTACCGCTTCGGCAACTGCACCGTCCCCCTGGACGAGTCGCTCGCCCAGGTCACCGTGGACCTCTCCGGCCGCCCGTATCTGGTGCACACCGAGCCCGAGCGCATGGCGCCGATGATCGGCTCGTACGACACCACGATGACCCGGCACATCCTGGAGTCCTTCGTCGCCCAGGCGCAGATCGCGCTGCACGTCCACGTCCCGTACGGCCGCAACGCCCACCACATCGTCGAGTGCCAGTTCAAGGCGCTCGCCCGGGCGCTGCGGTACGCCTGCGAGCACGACCCGCGCGCCGCCGGAATCCTCCCCTCCACGAAGGGCGCGCTGTGACCGGCCTCTCCACTGTCCTGATCGTCGTGGGGCTCTTCCTCCTCGGCGGTGTGTACTCCTTCGCCAAGCAGGAGCAGCCCAAGGGCGTCATCGTCCTCCTCGCGATCGGAGCCGCGATGTGTCTCGTCGCAGGTGCGCTCCGGCTGACGGTGTGGGCATGAGCGCCCCCCGGAAGGTCGTCGTCCTCGACTACGGATTCGGCAACATCCGCTCCGCCGAGCGGGCGCTGGCCCGGGTCGGCGCCGAGGTCGAGATAACCCGCGACTTCGACACCGCGATGAACGCCGACGGCCTCGTCGTCCCCGGCGTCGGCGCCTTCTCCGCCTGCATGGACGGACTGCGCGCCGCCCGGGGCGAGTGGATCATCGGGCGCCGGCTCTCCGGCGGCCGGCCGGTGCTCGGGATCTGCGTCGGCATGCAGATCCTCTTCGCCCGGGGCATCGAGCACGGGGTGGAGACCGAGGGGCTCGACGAGTGGCCCGGCACGGTCGGCCCGCTCAAGGCCCCGGTCGTCCCCCACATGGGCTGGAACACCGTCGACACCCCCGCCGACAGCACTCTCTTCGCCGGGATCGACCCCGGCGACCGGTTCTACTTCGTGCACTCCTACGCGGTGCGCGACTGGGATCTGGAAGTCACCAACCCCGTCATCCGCGCCCCCCGGGTCACCTGGGCCACCCACGGCGAGCGCTTTGTCGCCGCCGTGGAGAACGGCGCGCTGTCGGCGACGCAGTTCCACCCCGAGAAGTCCGGCGACGCCGGCGCCCAGCTGCTGACCAACTGGATCGGAACACTGTGAGCAAGCTCGAACTCCTCCCCGCCGTCGATGTCCGCGACGGCCAGGCCGTCCGTCTCGTCCACGGAGAGTCCGGTACGGAGACCTCCTACGGCTCCCCGCTGGACGCGGCCCTCGCCTGGCAGCGCGCGGGCGCCGAGTGGCTGCACCTGGTCGACCTGGACGCCGCCTTCGGCACCGGCGACAACCGCTCGCTGATCGCCGAGGTCACCTCCGCCATGGACATCCGGGTGGAACTCTCCGGCGGCATCCGCGACGACGCCTCGCTCGCCGCCGCCCTCGCCACCGGCTGCACCCGGGTCAACCTGGGCACGGCCGCGCTGGAGAGCCCCGAGTGGGTCGCCAAGGTCATCGCCGAGCACGGCGACCGGATCGCGGTCGGCCTCGATGTCCGCGGCACCACTCTGCGGGGGCGCGGCTGGACCCGCGACGGCGGCGACCTCTACGAGACCCTCGCCCGGCTCGACTCCGAGGGCTGCGCCCGCTATGTCGTCACCGACATCGCCAAGGACGGCACTCTCCTCGGCCCCAACCTGGAGCTGCTGAAGAACGTCTGCGCCGCCACCGACAAGCCCGTCGTCGCCTCCGGCGGGGTCTCCTCGCTGGACGATCTGCGGGCCATCTCCGCCCTCGTCCCCACGGGTGTGGAGGGCGCGATCGTCGGCAAGGCGCTGTACGCGAAGGCGTTCACCCTGGAGGAAGCGCTCGCGGCGGTGGCGGAGTGACCCTCGCCGTCCGGGTCATCCCCTGTCTGGACGTCGACAACGGCCGGGTCGTCAAGGGCGTCAACTTCCAGAACCTGCGGGACGCCGGCGACCCCGTCGAGATGGCGAAGCTCTACGACGCCGAGGGCGCGGACGAGCTGACCTTCCTCGACATCACCGCCTCGTCCGGGAACCGGGAGACCACCTACGACGTGGTGCGCCGCACCGCCGAGCAGGTCTTCATCCCGCTCACCGTCGGCGGCGGGGTCCGCTCGGCCGACGACGTGGACCGGCTGCTGCGCGCGGGCGCCGACAAGGTGGGCGTCAACACCGCCGCCATCGACCGCCCCGAGCTGATCCGCGAGATCGCCGAGCGCTTCGGCCGCCAGGTGCTCGTGCTCTCCGTCGACGCCCGCCGCACCCCGTCGGGCTCCTTCGAGGTCACCACCCACGGCGGCCGCCGGGGCACCGGCATCGACGCGGTCGAGTGGGCGCACCGCGCCGCCGAACTGGGCGCCGGTGAGATCCTGCTCAACTCGATGGACGCCGACGGCACCAAGGACGGCTACGACACCGAGATGATCGCCGCGGTACGCGCCCTGGTGAGCGTCCCGGTGATCGCCAGCGGTGGCGCGGGACGGCTGGAGCACTTCCCGCCGGCGATCACCGCCGGCGCCGACGCGGTGCTGGCCGCCTCGGTGTTCCACTTCGGCGATCTGCGCATCGCGCAGGTCAAGGACGCACTGCGGGAAGCCGGTCACCCGGTCCGCTGAGCCGTGGCGGCGGTGCCGCGGGAGGCTTCGGCCAAACCCGTGGCACCCTACACGTACAGAAGTCCTAAAACCGTCGTACAGCCGCCCCGCGGGCCGGGTTAGCGTGCCGTTCAACCCGTCTATCCTCTGGGGGAACACCATGGCGGTCCGGCCCGTTGTCGATCTGCTGGAGCTCAGCCCGGATTTCCTGCGCGACCCGTACCCGGTCTACGCCAAACTGCGGGCCGAGGGCCCGCTCCACCGGGTGCGCAACCCCAGAGGTCTGGAGCTGTGGCTGATCGTCGGACACGACGCGTGCCGTGCCGCCTTCACCGACCCGAGGCTGAGCCGCGACTGGGTGGGGTCGGGGGACATCTCGCTGATCTCCGGCGCGGGACCCGACCACCCGGGCCACGCCCATATGCTGATGGCCGACCCGCCCGACCACACCCGGCTGCGCCGGCTGGTCGCCCGCGGCTTCACCGTCCGCCGGGTCGAGTCGATGGCCGCCCGGGTCCAGCAGGTCGCCGATGAACTGCTCGACGCGATGGAGGCGGACGGGCGGCGCGAGGCCGATCTGATCGCCTCCTACGCCTTCCCGCTGCCGATGATCGTCATCTGCGAGCTGCTCGGCGTGCCGGAACTGGACCGGGACCGCTTCCGCGTCTGGTCCAACGAGATCATCGCCCCCACCAACCCCGCGAACGAGGGGCGGGCCTACACGGAGCTGCTGGAGTATCTGGTCGCGCTGATCGCCGCCAAGCGGGAGCGGCAGGGCGACGACATGCTCAGCGCCCTGATCCACGCCGTGGACGAGGGCGGCGACCGGCTCTCCCACAAAGAGCTGATCGGGATGTCCCTGCTGATCCTGGTCGCCGGGCACGAGACCACGGTCAATCTGATCGGCAACGGCATGCTCGGGCTCTTCGCCCACCCCGATCAGCTCGCCGACCTCCGCGCCGACACGGGTCTGCTCGACGGCGCGATCGAGGAGATGCTCCGCTACGACGGCCCGGTGGAGAACTCCACCTTCCGGCTCGCCCTGGAGGACATCGAGCTGGGCGGGGACACCATTCCCGCGGGCTCGCCCGTCGTCATCGCGATGGCCGACGCCGACCGCGACCCGGTGCGCTTCCCGGAGCCGGACCGCTTCGACATCCGCCGGGACGCCCGGGGCCATATCGCCTTCGGCCACGGCCTCCACTACTGCCTGGGCGCGCCCCTGGCCCGGATGGAGGGGAAGATCGCGATCCGCTCGCTGCTGGAGCGCTTCCCCGGTCTGGCCCTGGCCGTGGACGAGCGGGAGCTGAACTGGATGTCCGGGATGCTGATCCGGGGGGTGCGGTCGATCCCCGTGCGCTGGTGATCACCCCACGGCGCCGGCCCGGCACGGTCGGTTCCGGCACGGCGGGGCCCGGGCGGGGATGCCGTGCGCCCCCGGGGCCGGGCCGGAGCCCGGGCGCCTCGGTCAGGACGAGATGCCGAGGCGGGCGTCCCGGACCCGGGAGACCGCTTCCTTCTCGCCCGCCAGATCCACCTGGGCCGCGTCCTGCCGGCCGAAGGCGAAGACGGTCAGCTCACCCGGTTCCCCGGTCACCGTGACCACCGGGGTGCCCCGGTGCGCCACCGCCGTCTGCCCGTCCGGGCGGCGCAGCACCAGTCCGACGGGTGACTTCCGGCCAAGCAGCCGGGCACCCTTCTCCAGCCGGGCCCAGAGCGCGTCCTCGAACACCCGGTCCAGCGGGCGCGGCGTCCAGTCGGGCTGGGCCCGCCGCACATCCTCCGCGTGGACGAAGAACTCCACCGTGTTCGCGGCCTCGTCCACCTGCTTGACGCTGTACGGGGAGAAGCGCGGCGGACCCGTGCGGATCAGCTGGATCAGCTCCTCGTACGGCTTCGCGGCGAACTCCGACTGCACCCGCTCCAGCCTGCCGCGCAGGGCGCCGAACAGGATGCCGCCGGCCGCGTCGGCCCGGCGCTCGCGCACCACCACATGGGCCGCGAGGTCCCGGGTGCGCCAGCCCCCGCACAGGGTCGGCGCGTCCGGACCGGCCGATTCCAACAGATCCGCGAGCAGAAGCCGTTCACGCTTCGCATGGGTCGACATGCTGGCCAGGGTACGGCGACCGGGCCCGGTCCGCCCAGCGACCCGTCCGCGACCCGCCCGGGTGCGGCCCGGTGACCCGTCCGCGCCCCGCCGGGCGGCCCGCCCGTGCCCGTCCGGGTCCGGCCTGTGGACGGCGGCCCGGACCACCCCCGGGGCGCGGCACAATGGAGCGCATGACCAGCAGTGTCCCCGCCAGCTCCCTCGACCCCGCCGTCGCCGCCCGCCTCAAGCGCGACCCCGACGGGCTCGTCCCCGCCATCGCCCAGCAGTACGACACCGGGGAGGTGCTGATGCTGGGCTGGATGGACGACGAGGCCCTGCACCGCACCCTCACCACCGGCCGCTGCACCTACTGGTCCCGCAGCCGCCGGGAGTACTGGGTCAAGGGCGACACCTCCGGCCATGTCCAGCACGTCAGGTCCGTCGCCCTCGACTGCGACGCCGACACCCTGCTGGTCAAGGTCGACCAGGTGGGCGCGGCCTGTCACACCGGGGACCGCACCTGCTTCGACGCGGGCGCGCTCCCGCTCGGAAAGTAGGGTCGGGCGCCATGGACCTGGAGACCTTCCGCAAGCTCGCCGCCGACCGCCGTGTCATCCCCGTCAGCCGCCGCCTCCTCGCCGACGGAGACACCCCGGTCGCGCTCTACCGCAAACTGGCGGCCGAGCGCCCCGGCACCTTCCTGCTGGAGTCGGCCGAGAACGGGCGGTCCTGGTCCCGCTACTCCTTCGTGGGTGTGCGCTCCGCCGCCACCCTCACCGAGCGGGACGGCCGGGCGCACTGGCTCGGCACCCCGCCCGTGGGCGTCCCCGCCGACGGCGATCCGCTCGCCGCGCTGCGCGCCACCGTGGAGACCCTGCACACCCCGCGCGACCTGGTCTCCGGCATGCCGCCCTTCACCGGCGGCATGGTCGGCTATCTGGGGTACGACATCGTCCGCAGGCTGGAGCGGATCGGCCCCGGCGAGCGGGACGATCTGCGGCTGCCCGAGCTGACCATGCTCCTCACCTCCGATCTCGCGGTGCTCGACCACTGGGACGGCACCGTCGTGCTGATCGCCAACGCCATCAACCACAACGACCTCGACACCGGGGTCGACGAGGCCCACGCGGACGCCGTCGCCCGGCTCGACGCCATGGAGAGGGACCTCGCCCGCCCGCTGGCCTCCGTACCGGCCGTGCTGCCGCCCTCCGAGCTGCCCGCGTTCTCCGCGGAGTGGGGCGGCGAGCAGTACCAGGAGGCCGTCGAGGACATCAAGGAGCGCATCCGGGCCGGGGAGGCCTTCCAGGTCGTGCCCTCCCAGCGGTTCGAGACGGAGTGCGCGGCGAGCGCTCTCGACGTCTACCGGGTGCTGCGGGCCACCAACCCCAGCCCGTACATGTACCTCTTCCGCTTCGACGGCTTCGATGTCGTCGGCTCCAGCCCCGAGGCCCTGGTCAAGGTCGAGGACGGGCACGCCATGGTCCACCCCATCGCCGGCACCCGCCCGCGCGGCGCCACCCCGCAGGAGGACCAGGCCCTCGCCGACGAGCTGATGGCCGACCCCAAGGAGCGCGCCGAGCATCTGATGCTGGTCGACCTCGGCCGCAACGACCTGGGCCGGGTCTGCCGCCCCGGCAGCGTCGAGGTCGTCGACTTCATGTCCATCGAGCGGTACAGCCATGTGATGCACATCGTCTCGACGGTGACCGGCGAGGTCGCCGAGGGCCGTACCGCCTTCGACGTGCTCACCGCCTGCTTCCCGGCCGGCACCCTCTCCGGCGCGCCCAAGCCCCGCGCCATGCAGATCATCGACGAGCTGGAGCCCTCCCGGCGCGGGCTGTACGGCGGCTGTGTCGGCTATCTCGACTTCGCCGGCGACTCCGACACCGCGATCGCCATCCGCACCGCGCTGCTGCGCGACGGCACCGCGTACGTCCAGGCCGGAGCGGGTGTCGTCGCCGACTCCGACCCGGTCGCCGAGGACACCGAGTGCCGGAACAAGGCCGCCGCCGTGCTCCGCGCCGTCCACACCGCCAACCGTCTGAACGGCGGTACCGGCCGGTAGCCTCCGGCCGCCCCCCGGTTCCGGAACGGCGTAGGGGATAGTGGGTCGGGTGAGTGCTGTTCCCGTACCCCAGCCCCGTACCGCCTCCACAGCCGCCCCGGCCGCCCGGAGCGGCCGCCGGAGCCTCGCCGCCGCCCTGCTCCTCGGCGCCGCCGGCGCCGCCGTCGTCCTGCTCACCTCGGGACAGACCTGGGCCGAGGGCACCGCCGAGGCCGCAGGCACCCCGCTGCCGCTGGAGGCCGGCGGCAGCGAGGTCACCGGCGTCCCCACCGCTCTCGCCGTCGTCGGCCTGGCCGCGCTCGTCGCCGTCTTCGCGGTCCGCCGCTCCGGCCGGCTCCTCGTCTCGGCGCTGCTCGCCCTGAGCGGCGCCGGCGCCGCGCTCGCCGCCTTCCTCGGCGCCACCGACTCCACGGCCCTCGACGCCAAGGCGGCCGAGGCCGTCGGCGACTCCGCCGCCACCGCCGACGCCCTCACCCATACGGCCTGGCCCTGGGTGAGCATGGCCGGCGCGCTGCTGATCCTCGCCGCCGGGCTGCTCGCGCTCCGCTACGGCGCCCGGTGGCCCGCCATGTCGGGGCGGTACGAGCGCGAGGGAGCGCCCCGGGCCCGCACCGCGCCCGCTTCCGCCGACCCCGACCGCCCCGAGGACCTGTGGAAGGCTCTGGACCGCGGCGAGGACCCCACCCGCTGACACCCGGCCCGCCGGCACCCGGGCCCCCGCCGCCCGGCCCCCGGCCGTCCGGGCCATCCGGCCCCGCTCCCGGCCCCCGGACGCGTACGGACGCACCGCGTGCGGAACAATGAGTGACGAGCCCGGCGGATTCCCGTACCAGGGCTCACCGGCACGGCGCCGGGCTCACTCCCGAGCACCTGCACCGGGCTCACCACAGACATCAGCAACGAGGAGCAATTCATGTCGGCCTCCGCCCACGGACACACCCCGGCCGCCTGGACCGGTGTCGTCATCGCCTTCGTCGGCTTCTGCGTCGCCGGCGTCTTCATGGTCGCCGCCAACCCGCTCGGCTTCTGGGGCGGCATCGCGCTCGTCTTCGTCGGCGGTGCCGTCGGCCTGGCGATGAAGGCCGCCGGTCTCGGGAGCCCGAAGAAGTCCGCGGAGCAGCTGGAGGCCCGGGAGCGGGCCACCGAGGCGGCGCGCGCCCACGCCCGCCCCGCTCTCTGACGGCCCGGGACGACCCGCGGCGCGCGGCGCGGACCGGCACCGCCGGGCTGCGCCCGCCCGCGTCCCCGGCGACAATCACGGGGTGGACGCCATGACCTCCTCCGCCGCCCCCGGGCGGCGGCCCGGACCCGCCCCGCTCGCCCGCCGGCTCGTCGCGCCCCTGGCCACCCTCGCGGCGGTGGCCGGGGCCTTCGCGTACGTGGGCGCGGTCGACCCCAATGAACCCGGCCACTATCCGGTCTGTCCGCTGCTCGGCGTCACCGGTCTGTACTGCCCGGGCTGCGGCGGTCTGCGCAGCGCCCACGCCATGGTCAACGGCGACCTGGCCACGGCTCTCGGGTCCAACGCGGTCGCCGTGGCCGGCGCTCTCGCCTTCGCCGTCATCTGGCTGGCCTGGCTGATTCTCGCCGTCCGGTCCCGCCCTCTGAGACTCCGTGCCGCACCCGTGTGGTGGTGGTCGCTCGGCGGCGCCGTCCTGCTCTTCAGCGTGGTGCGGAATCTTCCGTTCGGCTCCGCGCTGGCCCCCTGAGGCCCCGCGCCGGGCCTCCCGGAGTCCCATCACGTGGGACGGCCGGCGGCCGGATGCGAGGCCGGAGCCCCGCTGCGGATACCATCGGCAGTGGCTGAACCTCAACCATCAACGTTCCGGAAGGGGGCCGCTCGGGTGAGTGTGCTCGACGAGATCATCGAAGGCGTACGCGCCGACCTCGCGGAACGGCAGGCGCGCGTCAGCCTCGACGAGCTCAAGGAGCGTGCCGCCAAGGCCCCCGCGGCCCGGGACGGCGCCGCCGCGCTGCGCGGCGAGGGTGTCCAGGTCATCTGCGAGGTGAAGCGCTCCAGCCCGTCGAAGGGCGCGCTCGCCGCCATCGCCGACCCGGCCGGACTCGCCGCGGACTACCAGGAGGGCGGCGCGGCCGTCATCTCCGTCCTGACCGAGCAGCGCCGCTTCGGCGGCTCGCTCGCCGACCTGGAGGCCGTCCGGGCCAAGGTCGACATCCCGGTCCTGCGCAAGGACTTCATCGTCACCGCCTACCAGCTCTGGGAGGCCCGTGCCCACGGCGCCGACCTGGTGCTGCTGATCGTCGCCGCGCTGGAGCAGGAGGCCCTGGTCTCGCTGATCGAGCGCGCCGAGTCGATCGGCCTCACCCCGCTGGTCGAGGTCCACGACGAGGAGGAGACCGAGCGCGCGGTGGCGGCCGGCGCCCGCATCATCGGCGTCAACGCCCGCGACCTCAAGACCCTCAAGGTCGACCGCTCCACCTTCGAGCGGGTCGCGGAGGACATCCCGGCCCACATCGTGAAGGTCGCCGAGTCCGGGGTGCGCGGCCCGCACGACCTGATCGCCTACGCCAACGCGGGCGCCGACGCCGTGCTCGTCGGGGAGTCCCTGGTCACCGGGCGCGACCCCAAGGCGGCCGTCGCCGACCTCGTCGCCGCCGGCGCCCACCCGGCCCTGCGCCACGGACGGAGCTGACGCTCCCCGTGCACCCGCCCCGCCGACCGCCGCCGGTCCCCGGCCACGCCTACGCCCGCCTGGCGCGCGGCTGCCGCCCCCGCGGCTGCCGCGCCCCGGCCCGGCGCGTGCACGGCCGCCGGGTCCGGTATGTGATCGGCTCGGAGCCGGGGCAGGTCAACGGCATGCGATGGCGCGCCGAGCCCGCGCACCACTGACGCCCGCTCCGCCCGGGGAGTGCTCCCCGGCGGGCCCGCACCGGTGATCCCCCGGCTCTTCCACCCGCGTACGAGGACCAGCTCCGCCGCCGCCCCACGGCCGCGCCCGGAGCCGTTCCCCCGTGCCACGGGCCCGGCCGCGGGAACACGGGCCCCGGTGACCGCGCACACCGCCCGTCCCGAGCCACACCAGACTTCAGGGGCCCCGCGCCCCGACCGAGGAGTACGCCGGATGTCTTCCGACTTCTTCATTCCCGACCCCGACGGCCGCATCCCCAGCGCGACCGGCTACTTCGGCGACTTCGGGGGCAAGTTCATCCCCGAGGCGCTCGTCGCCGCCGTCGACGAGGTCGCCGTCGAGTACGACAAGGCCAAGGCGGACCCCGCCTTCACCGCCGAGCTGAACAGCCTGCTGGTCAACTACACCGGCAGGCCCAGCGCCCTCACCGAGGTGCCCCGGTTCGCCGAGCACGCGGGCGGCGCCCGGATCTTCCTCAAGCGGGAGGACCTCAACCACACCGGCTCGCACAAGATCAACAATGTGCTGGGCCAGGCGCTGCTCACCCGGCGCATGGGCAAGACCCGGGTCATCGCCGAGACCGGAGCCGGACAGCACGGCGTGGCCACCGCCACCGCCTGCGCCCTCTTCGGCCTGGACTGCACCATCTACATGGGCGAGATCGACACCGAGCGCCAGGCGCTCAACGTCGCCCGGATGCGCATCCTCGGCGCCGAGGTCATCGCGGTGAAGTCCGGCAGCAGGACCCTCAAGGACGCCATCAACGAGGCGTTCCGCGACTGGGTCGCCAATGTCGACCACACCCACTACCTCTTCGGCACGGTCGCCGGACCGCACCCCTTCCCGGCCATGGTGCGCGACTTCCACCGGGTGATCGGCGTCGAGGCCCGCCGCCAGATCCTGGAGCGCGCCGGCCGCCTGCCGGACGCCGCCCTCGCCTGCGTCGGCGGCGGCTCCAACGCCATCGGGCTCTTCCACGCCTTCATCCCCGACAGCGGGGTCCGGCTCATCGGCTTCGAGCCCGCCGGCCACGGCATCGAGACCGGCGAGCACGCCGCCACCCTCACCATGGGCGAGCCCGGCATCCTGCACGGTTCGCGGTCGTACGTCCTCCAGGACGAGGAGGGCCAGATCACCGAGCCCTACTCGATCTCCGCCGGACTCGACTACCCGGGCATCGGCCCCGAGCACTCCTACCTCAAGGACAGCGGCCGGGGCGAGTACCGCGCCGTCACCGACGACGAGGCGATGAGCGCGCTGCGGCTGCTCTCCCGCACCGAGGGCGTCATCCCGGCGATCGAGTCCGCGCACGCGCTGGCCGGCGCCCTGGAGGTCGGCCGCGAGCTGGGCCCGGAGGGGCTGCTCCTGGTCAACCTCTCCGGCCGCGGCGACAAGGACATGGACACCGCCGCCCGCTACTTCGGGCTGTACGACGGGGAGGAAGCGAAGTGAGCGGACAGGTACAGCTGCTGGGCGAGGCGCTCGCGGCGGCGAAGGCGGAGGACCGGGCCGCGCTCATCGCCTATCTGCCGGCCGGCTTCCCGACGGTCGACGGCGGCATCGAGGCGGTCAAGGCCGTACTGGCGGGCGGCGCCGACATCGTCGAGGTGGGGCTGCCGCACAGCGACCCCGTCCTGGACGGGCCGGTCATCCAGACCGCCGACGACATCGCCCTGCGCGGCGGAGTCAAGATCGCCGATGTGATGCGCACGGTCCGCGAGGCCCACGCCGCCACCGGCAAGCCGGTCCTGGTGATGACGTACTGGAACCCCATCGACCGCTACGGCGTCGAACGCTTCACTGCCGAGCTGGCCGAGGCGGGCGGCGCCGGCTGCATCCTGCCCGATCTGCCGGTCGAGGAGTCCGGGGTGTGGCGCGAGCACGCCGAGAAGCACTCCCTGGCCACCGTCTTCGTCGTCGCGCCGAGCAGCAGGAACGAGCGGATCGCCACGATCGCGGCGGCCGGCTCCGGCTTCGTCTACGCGGCCTCGCTGATGGGGGTCACCGGCACCCGCGCCTCGGTGGGGGCCCAGGCGCAGGACCTGACCGAGCGCACCCGCGCCGCCACCGATCTCCCGGTCTGCGTGGGCCTCGGCGTCTCCAACGCCCGGCAGGCGGCCGAGGTCGCCGCCTTCGCCGACGGAGTGATCGTCGGCTCCGCCTTCGTCCAGCGGCTGCTGGACGCCCCGGACGAGGCCACGGGACTGGCGGCCGTACGGCAGCTGGCCGCCGAACTCGCCGACGGCGTGCGGCAGGGGCGCACCGGCGCGTAGGACGGCGCGCTCGTACGTGATCCCTCGTACGGGTGGTTCCGGACCGGGGAGGCGCGTTGGCGCCTCCCCGGTTCGTTTGCGGGATGTGAGCGACAACAATCAGGTACGGAAAGGGTCCGCGCGCGAGCGGCTCCAGCAGGAACGCGAGCGGGAGAAGGCCCGGGACAGACGGCGGCGGACACTGATCGTCTCCGCCGCGGTGGTGGCCGTCCTCGGTCTCGCGGCCGTGATCGGGGTGATCGCCGCCAACACCGACAGCGGCAAGGACAGCGGCACCGGGAGCGGTCCGCTGCTGGCCCCCGCCGGCGCGGAGGGCAAGGACCAACTGGCCATCCCGGTCGGCGCGAGCGACGCCCCGTCCACGCTCACGGTGTGGGAGGACTTCCGCTGCCCGGTCTGCGCCCAGTTCGAGAACGTCTTCCGGGACACCATCCACGACCTGGAGAAGTCCGGTCAGCTGAAGGTCGAGTACAACCTCGCCACGATCATCGACGGGAACATGGGCGGCAGCGGCTCCCTGCGCGCGGCCAACGCGGCGGCCTGCGCCCAGGACGCCGGCAAGTTCGCCCCGTACCACGATGTCCTCTTCCAGAACCAGCCGCCGGAGCCGGACGACGCCTTCGGGAAGAACAGCCGGCTGATCGAGCTGGCGGGCAAGGTCGACGGCCTGGACACCCCCGCCTTCCGCGGCTGTGTGGAGGACGGCGCGCACGACTCCTGGGTCCGGAAGTCGAACACGGCCTTCTCGGAGGGCGGCTTCCGGGGCACGCCGACCGTGCTGCTCAACGGCGAGTCGGTCTTCCCGGACAAGGCGGGGGAGCAGATCTCCGTGGCCAATCTCCGCAGGTGGGTCACCGAGGCCAACAAGGGCAAGCGGCCGGGGAGCCGGACGCCCGCCCCGCCGGCCTCCTCGGCGCCCGCCTCCGCGTCGCCGGCCCCCGCGTCGCCCGCCATGGCGCCGCCGCCCGCCGCGCCGGCACCGGGCGCGACCGCTCCCTGAGCCCGCCGGGGCCCGGCGGCGGGCGGCCCGGACACCCGCCCGCCGCCGGGCCCCGTTATGCAGACGTTGCCCGGGCGGGTTGTCCCGGTCGCGGTGCGGCAGGGTAGCGTCGGACCTGCCATGGAACTTGCCTACATTCCCAGCCCGTCGAGCGGGGCGATCCATCTCGGACCGCTTCCGCTCCGCGGCTACGCGCTCTGCATCATCATCGGCGTCTTCGTCGCCGTCTGGTACGGCAACAAGCGGTGGATCGCCCGGGGCGGCAAGGCCGGCACCGTGGCCGACATCGCCGTCTGGGCGGTGCCCTTCGGACTTGTCGGCGGCCGGCTCTACCACGTGATCACCGACTACCAGCTGTACTTCAGCGAGGGTGAGAACTGGGTTGACGCCTTCAAGATCTGGGAGGGCGGCCTCGGGATCTGGGGAGCGATCTCCTTCGGCGCCGTCGGCGCCTGGATCGGCTGTCGCCGCCGGGGCATCCCCCTGCCCGCCTGGGCCGACGCCCTCGCGCCCGCCATCGCCTTCGCCCAGGCGATCGGCCGCTGGGGGAACTGGTTCAACCAGGAGCTCTACGGGAAGCCGACGGATCTGCCCTGGGCTCTGAAGATCAGCGAGGGGCCGAACCGCGAGGCGGGGCTCTACCACCCGACCTTCCTGTACGAGTCCCTGTGGTGCGTCGGGGTCGCGGTCCTGGTGATCTGGGCGGACCGCCGTTTCCGGCTGGGCCACGGCAGGGCGTTCGCCCTCTATGTCGCCGGTTACTGCGCGGGGCGCGGCTGGATCGAGTACATGCGGGTCGACGAGGCGCACGAGGTGCTGGGGCTGCGGCTCAATGTGTGGACCTCGATCGTCGTCTTCGTCCTGGCGGTGGTGTACATGGTCATCTCGGCGCGGCTGCGGCCGGGCCGGGAGGAGATCGTGGAGCCCGAGGGCACGGGCGCTGTCTCCGCCGACGGTTCTGACCTTTCCGACGGTTCTGACGTTTCCGATGGTTCCGACGGTTCCGACGAGGACGCGTCGGACGGTTCCGGGGGGACGAAGGCCGCGGACGGCTCCTCCGCCTCTCCCGGCTCTTCCGGCTCCTCCGGCGCGGGCAGTGGCAGTGGCAGTGGTTCCGGCTCCGGCTCCGGCTCCGGTGGTCCGGCCGCGGCCAAGAAGGTCTGACACCGGCCGGCACGTCCGCGCCGTGCCGTGGGCCGCCGGGTATCCCTGGATACCCGGCGGCCCACGGCCGTTTCCGGGACTCCGCACAGGGTCCCGTGGCGGGGCCGCCCGGCCCCCGTTCCGTGCGCATCGCCCCTGTGGAGGCGGCAGTTGAACGATCCCGCTCCGCCCAGCGGCGCCCGGCGGGCCGCCCATGTCGCCGTCTCCGCCGCCCTCGCCCGGTACGGTGACACGGCCCTGGCCGAACTGCTCGACACGGCGGAGCCGATCGGCTCCGGCATCGGCGGGACATCGGCGCTGCTGGAGATCGCCGGCACACCGGTCTTCGTGAAGCGCGTCCCCCTGACCGATGTGGAGCGCGGACCGGAACACCTCCGGTCCACGGCGAACCTCTTCGGACTGCCCGTCTTCTGCCACTACGGCATCGGCGCCATCGGCGGACCCGGCTTCGGGGTCTGGCGTGAACTCGCCGCGCACATCATGACGACGGAGTGGGTGCTCGCGGGGGAGTACGAGGGTTTCCCCCTGATGTACCACTGGCGGGTGGTCCCCGGCGCGGCGCCCCTGCCCGACGAGCTGGCCGATATCGAGCGGGCCGTCGCCTACTGGGGCGGCGGCCCGCGGGTGCGCCACCGGATCGAGGCGCTCCGGGAGGCGTCGGCGAGCGTCGCGCTGTTCCTGGAGTACATTCCCCGGGATCTGCACCAGTGGCTGGGGGACCGCGTCGAAGCGGGCGGCGGCACCGCCGCGGCGGCCTGCGCCATGGTGGAGCGGGAGCTGCGGGCCGGTACCTCGTTCATGAACAGCCGCGGACTGCTGCACTTCGACGCGCACTTCCAGAACATCCTGACCGACGGCCGGCGCCTCTTCTTCACGGACTACGGCCTGGCGCTCTCCTCCCGCTTCGCGCTGTCCCCCGATGAGCGGGACTTCTTCGGGCGCCATGAGAGCTACGACCGCGACTACACGGCGAACCACCTGGTGAACTGGCTGGCGACCGCCGTGTACGGGGACGGACGGGAGGAGCGCGAGGCGCGGATACGCCGCTGTGCCGGAGGCGAGCGGCCCACCGGGGTCCCCGAGGAGGTGGGGGCGATCCTCACCCGCCACGCGCCGCGCGCCGCCGTGCTGTCCGGCTTCTTCCGCGGATTCCGCGAGGAGAGCAGATCGACCCCGTACCCGCTGGAGCGGCTCCGCCGCGTCGGCGACCCGTGGACCGGGGCGCCGGGCCGGCCGGACACCTCCCGGCGGGCGGCGGACTAGGCCGTCTCTTTCGGATCGTGCCGGGCTCGCGAGCCCCGGCACCGCGCGCCGCCGCGGTGTCGGTTGCCGTCCGTCGCCGGTGCTCCGCGTGGGCTCCCTCCTCCGCCTCGCGGTCCACGGCACCGGACCCCGCTCACCGATCCGGCCTGATCCGAAAGAAACTCCCTAGCCGGGCGCCTCCCCGAGGGAGCCCGGCCGGCCGGGCGACTCCCGGCGGGCGGCGGAGAGGGTGCGCCGGGCCGCCGCCACGATCGCCGCGTCCACGAAACGGCCGTCCGGGAGGGCGAACGCCGCCCCGCCCGTCGCGGCGGCCCCGATGATCTCCTCGGCGGCCTCGATCTCCTCCGGCGCGGGCCGGAAGACCCGCTCGATGACCGGGAGCTGGCGCGGATGGATCGCGGCCCGGCCCACGAAGCCCAGCGACCGGCCGCGGACGCAGGACGTGCGCAGCGCCTCCATGTCCCGGATGTCGGGGAAGACGGACTGGACCGGTGGCGCGAGCCCGGCCGCGCGGGCGGCGACCACGACCCGGGCGCGCGGCCAGTCGAGCGCGGAGTCCTCCCGTACGCCCAGGTCGGCGCGGAGGTCCGCCTCCCCGATGGAGATGGCGTGGACGGCGGGGTGCGCGCCGGCGATGGCGTAGGCGTGCTCGATGGCGAGGGCGGACTCCAGCAGCGGGTGGAGCGGGACGCCGGGGGCCAGCTCCGCGATCCGGTGGATGTCAGTGGCGTGTGCGACCTTGGGAACACGGAGCGCGCCGAGGCCGGGAAGTCCGGTCAGTGTCGCGATGTCCTGGGGGGAGTTGATGCGGACATGGACGGGCCGTGGCTGGGGGGCCGTGAGGAGTTCGGCCGTGGCGGCGAGGGCGTATTTCCTCCGGTCGGGGGCGACCGCGTCCTCCAGGTCGACGATCACCACATCGGCGCCGGAGGCGAGCGCCTTGAGCACGGTCCGGGGGCGGTCGCCCGGGGCGTAGAGATAGGTGAGGGGGAGGGTCACAGGGCGCCCTGGCCGCGGAGTTCGGCGATATCGGCCCCGGTGAGGCCGAGTTCGGTGAGGACCGTCTCGGTGTCGGCGCCGTGCGGGCGCCCGGCCCAGCGGATGGCCCCGGGCGTCTCGGAGAGCCGGAAGAGGACGTTCTGCATACGGATGGTGCCCAGTTCCGGGTCGGGCACCTCGGTGATGGTCCCCAGCGCCTGGTACTGCGGATCGTCCATGACATCGCGGATGTCGTAGACGGGGGCGACGGCCGCCTCCGCCTTCTCGAAGGCGGCGAGGACCTCGCTCCGGCCGCGCCGGGCGATCCAGCCGCCGACCGCCTCGTCCAGCTCGTCCGCGTGGCCGGCCCGCCCGGCGCCGGTGGCGAACCAGGGCTCCTCGGTGAGTTCGGGGCGGCCCACCAGCCGCATCAGCCGTTCGGCGACGGACTGGGCCGAGGTGGAGACGGCCAGCCACTGTCCGTCCCGGGTGCGGTAGGTGTTGCGGGGCGCGTTGTTGCGGGAGCGGTTGCCGGTACGGGGCTGTACGTACCCCAACTGGTCGTACCAGAGCGGCTGGGGGCCCAGCACGGTCAGGATCGGTTCGATGATCGCCATGTCCACCACCTGGCCCCGCCCGGTGACCGCCCGGGCGGCCAGCGCGGTCATCACGGCGTAGGAGGTGGCGAGGGCGGCGATCGAGTCGGCGAGTCCGAAGGGAGGGAGGGTCGGCGGGCCGTCGGGCTCGCCCGTGACGGCGGCGAAGCCGCTCATGGCCTCGGCGAGGGTGCCGAAGCCGGGGCGGTGGGAGTAGGGGCCGAACTGGCCGAAGCCGGTGACCCGGGTCAGCACCAGACCGGGGGCGGCGGCGCTCAGCTCCGGCCAGCCGAGCCCCCATTTCTCCAGGGTGCCCGGGCGGAAGTTCTCGATGACCACATCGGCGGTGGCGGCCAGGCGCAGCAGGGTGTCCCGGCCGCCGGGACAGGAGAGATCGAGGGTGATGGCGCGCTTGTTGCGGCCCAGCAGCTTCCACCAGAGGCCCACCCCGTCCCGGGCGGGGCCGTGGCCCCGGGACGGGTCGGGGCGGCCGGGGTGCTCGACCTTGATGACCTCGGCGCCGAAGTCGCCGAGCATCGTGGCTGCGAGCGGCCCCGCGAAGAGGGTGGCCAGATCCAGGACCCGCAGGCCCTGAAGGGGGGTGGTGGTCATGTGCGGTGTGCCTCCTGGTGGGTGAGGTGGGCGAGGGTGTCGAAGCCGATGCCGTCGAAGCCGGGGACGGAGGTGGCGAGCCGGTTCTTGAGCGGGGTGGTCCAGCGCTCGGGCAGGGCGTTCGGGTCTCCGGCGAGCAGCCCCGCGACGGACCCGGCGGTGGCGCCGTTGGAGTCGGTGTCCCAGCCGCCGGAGACGGCCCGGCAGATGGAGCCGGAGAAGTCGCCATCGGCATGGGTGAGGGCGGCGGCGAGCAGGGCCGCGTTGGGCACGGCGTGCACCCAGTGGTGGTGGCCCCAGCGGGAGTGCAACCGGTCCACAACCGTGTCGAAGGAGGGTTCGGCGCGGGCCTGTTCGATACCGGAGCGGACCGCCCGCGCGAGACGGGAGCGGGGCGGTACGACGGTGAGACCGGTGGCCAGGGCGCCGTGCACATCGTGGGTGCCGTCCGCCGCGGCGGCGATCGTGGCGGCGATGAACATCGCGCTGTGGACACCGCTCGCGGTGTGGGTGAGGGCCGCGTCGCGGTGGGCCTGCTCGGCGGCGCCGCCGGGGTCGCCGGGACGGGTCCAGCCGTGGACATCGGCCCGGATGGCGGCGCCGATCCACTCCCGGAAGGGGTTGTGGTGGAGGGCGGTGAGCGGGGGCTCGACGCCGGAGAGGAGATTGCGGTAGGCGACGCGCTCGGCGGTGAAGGTGCGGCCCGCGGGGAGTTCGTCCAGCCAGAGGCGGGCCACGTCGGTGGTGCGGAAGCCGCGTCCGTACCGCTGGAGCAGAAGGAGGTTGAGCAGGGGGTAGTTGAGGTCGTCGTCCTCGGGCATGCCGTCGATGTTCTCGGCGAGGGAGGTGGGGGCGGAGCGCCGGTTCCAGGGGTGGGCGCGGGCGAGGTCGCCGGGGAGGCCCTTGGCGGTGAACCAGGTGGTGAGCGGCCAGTTCCCGGTGGCGCGGGCGAGGGCGCGGATGGCGCCCAGCGGGAGCTTCTCCACCGGCTTGCCGAGCAGGCACCCCGCGGCCCGGCCGAGCCAGGCGGCGTGCAGGGCGTCGGGGGAGGGGCCGTCCTGCGCGGTCCCGCGCGGCGCGGGGGCGGCCGGCCAGTCGGGGCAGACGGCACGGATGGCGGGGAGGGCGGTCGGCTCGTCCCCGGTCAGCGGGGAGGGGAGGGCGGCCAGGTCGTCCAGCAGCCGGAGGGCGAGGGCCCGCAGGGCGGGAGGGGCGGGGGCGGGGGAGGCGCCCGCCGCGCCGGGCGGGCGATGCCCGCCCGCCCGGCGCCAGGCGGCGGCGATCCCGGCGGCGTCCCGGCCGTCCTCCGCCGCCTGCCGCAACTCGTGCCCGAGCAGGTCCTCGGGCTGCACCCAGGTCAGCCTGAGCGCGTCGTCCGTCACCGGGGGCCGTCCGCCGTCAGCAGGCCGAAGGCGGCCTCGTGGGCGCGGTGGCGCTCCCGGTCGCGCGCGAAGACCTCCCGGGCCACCGATGCCAGCTCGCGCGCGGGGGCGTGCAGATCGAGCCGGCTGGCCCCGGCGACCTCCCCGGCCCACTCCGGGGGCACCGCCGCCTCCCCGTGGAGCGCGCCCGCGATGGCCCCCGCCATGGTGGCGATGGAGTCGCAGTCGCGGCCGTAGTTGACCGCGCCCAGCACGGTCCCGCGGTAGTCGCCCCCGGCGATCAGCAGCATGCCCAGGGCGATGGGCAGCTCCTCGATGGAGTGCACCCGGGAGGGGCGGCGGGCGGCCAGCGAGGGGTTGCGGTAGTCGGGTCCCACGGTGTCGAAGGGGGCGACGGCCGCCCGCAGCGGGGCGAGCGCGGCTTCGGGGTCGGTGTGGCGGGCCGCGACCCCGGCGACGGCCTCGATGGCGGCGCGCGTGCCGTCCTTGGCGAGGGAGAGGGCCGTGTCCAGGACGGTCGCGGGCGTGGCGCCCGGCGCGCAGGCCGCCGCGACCGACGCCGCGAGGACCCCGGCCGCCTCCCGTCCGTACGAGGACTGGTGGGCGCCCGCGATGTCGAGGGCCTCGGCGTAGGCGGCCCGGGGGTTGGCCGCGTTGACCAGCCCGACCGGGGCCGTGTACATCGCGGCACCGCAGTTGACGATGTTGCCGGAGCCCGCCTCGCGCGGGTCGTGGTGGCCGTAGTGGAGCCGGGCCACCAGCCACTTCTCGGCGAGGAAGATCCGCTGGAGGGGGAGTGCCTCGGCCTCCAGCTCGGGAATCCAGCGCGGGCGGGTCATCAGGTCCGGCACCAGGTGGTCGGCGACCGCGTAGGCGTCGAGATGGTCGCGGACCGTGGCGTACACCCTGATCAGCGCGTGGGTCATCAGGGTGTCGTCGGTGACGTGCCCGTCTCCCTTGTGGTAGGGGGCGATGGGGCGGGCGGTGCGCCACTCGTCGCCGTACCAGGGGCCGACGATGCCCTGGACACGGCCGCCGTGGCGTTCGGTGATCTGCTCCGGGGTCCAGCCCTCGACCGGGCCGCCGAGCGCGTCGCCGACGGCGGCGCCGATCAGACTGCCGGTGATCCGGTCATCGAGTGCCGTGGTGGGGAGTGCTGTCAGCATCATGCCGGAATTGTCCACCCATGACGGCCAGTTCCGAGTCTGCCAGCATCTCGGCGAGTTTCACCAGATCCGTCCCCGCGAGTCGGGGCAGTGCGCACCCCGCGAGGGTGCGGCAGGCCGCACGCCAGCCGGCCGGGATGGTGTCGCCGCCGCCGAGCGCCCCCGTCAGCGCGCCGGCCAGCGCGGGGGCCGAGTCGGCGACCCGGGAGAGACAGGCCGCGGTGGGCACCGCCTCCGACACCCGTCCGCGCGCGGCCGTCGCGACGGCGAGGGCGACCGGGACCGTCTCGGCCGCGGCGATGCCATAGCTGTAGACATGGTCCACGATCTGATGCTCCAGCAGCGGTACGAGATCGAAGGCCGCGGCGGCCTCCCGGGCGAGCCTGACGGCGTGCCGGCCGTTGCGGCCGATCTCCGTGGTGTCGGGGAGCTGGGCGAGCGCGGCGTCCACGGCGTCGTCGACGGCCGCGCCCCCGAGGGCCGCCGAGACGGCGGCGGCCATGGCGCGGGCGCCGTGCACCCCGTCGCCGTCCTGGGTGTAGCGGGCGTCGAACTCCGCCAGGGCGGCGGCCGATTCGGGGTCGCCCGGGTGGACGGTGGCCAGGACCACCGCCCGTACACAGGCGGCGTCGTCGAAGTAGTGCGGATTGTCGTGGCCGGTGGCGGGCGGGCGCAGCCCGGTGGCCAGATTGCCGAGGCCCGCGCGCACGGAGATCCGCGCCCGGAGCGGCAGGACGGCCGACTCCACCTCGGGCGCCCGGGCCGCCGCCGCCGCGACCTCGCCGGCCAGCGCGTTCCAGGCGAGATCGACGGCGGCGCGCAGCCGGTGGGCGGGGGCGAGAGCGGTGAAGAGCCGGCCGGAGGCGGCGAGGACGGTCTCGGCGGTGAAGGCGGCCCACTCCGCGTCGTCGGACGGTCCGAGCCGCAGCGGCTCGGGCGGCTGGTTCAGGGCGATGGGGACGGGGAGGGTGGTGGTGGCGTTCTGCTCGGCGAAGGTGTCCAGCTCCCGGGTGAGCCGGCGGGTCCACTCGGGCATCCGGGCCGCGCGGTGGCGGGCGGCGGGCCAGCCGGCGGCGTCCCCGGCGGCCAGCCCGAGGAGCAGCCCCTCGACGGGGCGGGCGACCGCGCCGGCGGGGCGCCCCGGGGCGGTCCGCGCCGCCCGCCGTCCGCTCTCCCGGCCTGCGTCGCCCGGTCCGGTCCGGGTGAGGTGCGGGCGGGAGGCGGTGTCGGGGCCGGCCGGGGGCAGGTGTGGGCAGGAGGCGGTGTCGGGGCCGGACGGGGGCGGGTGCGGGCGGGTGGTGTCCGCGGGCCCGGGGTGCAGCGGCTCCCGTGGTTCCGGCGCGGGCCAGGCCTGCGTCGCGCTCGTCATGACGCCGCCTCCGGGCCGTCCTCCGGACAGAGCAGATCCGCGATGTCCAGGACATGCTGGCCGCGCATCGACGGCAGACAGCTCCCCCGCACCGGGCCGATCGCCGCCGCCCACGCGGCGGGAATCGCCGAGACACCGGAGACCGCCCCGGCCAGCGCGCCCGCCACCGCCGCCGTGGTGTCGGCGTCGCGGCCCATGTTGACGGCGGTGAGCACCGAGGTGCGGAAGTCGCCGCGCGCCGCCGTGAAGGCGCCGAACGCCAGGCCCACGGCCTCCGGCGCGAGATCCGTCCAGGGGTACCCGCCGATCACCACCGAGGAGCGGACCGCCCGCTCCATCGTCAGGGTGTCCGGGTAGTCGCGCTGGGCGGTGACCACGCCCCGGCGCAGCGACCGCGCCGTCCAGGAGTCCATCGGGATCACCGAGAGCGCGGCGCCGATCACCCCGGCGGGGCCCGCGCCCGCCATCGCCGCCGCGACGCCCGCGGCCACCGCCCGGCCGCCGTAGATGCCCTCGCCGTCGTGGCTGACCGTGCCGTCGATCGCCACCAGCCGGGCCGCCTCCAGCGGCCGTCCGGCCGCGAAGACCCCGAAGGGGGCGGCCCGCATCGCCAGACCGTCGCTCCAGGCGTGCCGGTGCTGGGCCGAGATGGGGGCGGCGAGCCCGCGCCGGAGGTTCTCCAGGGTGCCGCGCTCGCTGAATCCCGCGCCCCGGAAGGGGCCCTCGTCGAGATCGGCGATCCAGTGGTGCCAGGCCCGCTCCACATGGGCGACGGTCAGAGCGGAGCCGTGCCGGGCGAGGAGCAGGCCGGAGAAGATGGCGTACTCCGTGTCGTCGGTGCCGGCCGGGTCGTCGGTGACGAAGCCCTCGATCCTGCCCCACCGGCGGCGGATCTCCGAGGGCCGCAGATTCTCGGCGGGCGCCCCCAGCGCGTCGCCGACCGCCAGTCCGAGGAGGGCGCCCCGGGCCCGTTCGGAGAGCGCGCGGGGGAGGGGGGCCGGGGGCGCGGGGCGGAGGGGGGCGGGGTGGCGGGCGGTCACAGCGGTCAGATCCATGGGGTGGGGCCTCTCGCGCGCGATCCGGGTTGCTGGATCTGTGCCCCGGGTGCCCCCGTGCGAGTCGGAGAATCGTTTCTGTCACCCCCTCGACGTCAGGTAAGTACGGCCTGCCTTGCTGGCGCGCCCCTTACTTCGTGCGTATTTTCGACACTGTTCGAAAGGTGTGGGACGGAACGGTCCGTTCTGTGCCGGGGAAGGGGATTGACCGTGTCCATCATCGAGAGCGCGGCGCCGACGCACGAGGCGCACCGCGACAACCACACGCACCGCGATGTGAACGGCGGCTGGCTGCGGCCCGCCGTCTTCGGCGCGATGGACGGTCTCGTCTCCAATCTGGCGCTGATGACGGGGGTCGCGGGCGGGGCGGTCTCCACCCGGGTCGTGGTGGTGACGGGGCTGGCCGGGCTGGCGGCGGGGGCGTTCTCGATGGCCGCGGGGGAGTACACCTCGGTCGCCTCCCAGCGGGAGCTGGTCCAGGCGGAACTGGAGGTGGAGCGGCGCGAATTGCGCAAGCACCCGGTGGACGAGATGGAGGAGCTGGCGGCGCTGTACGTGGCGCGCGGGGTGGAGCCGGCGCTCGCGCGGGAGGTGGCGATGCAGCTCTCCCGGGACCCGGAGCAGGCGCTGGAGATCCATGCCCGGGAGGAGCTGGGGATCGACCCGGACGATCTTCCGTCGCCGGTGGTGGCGGCGGTGTCGTCCTTCGCGGCGTTCGCGCTGGGGGCGCTGCTGCCGCTGCTGCCGTATCTGCTGGGAGTGGGGGAGCTGTGGGCCGCGGTGGGGGTGGGGCTGGCGGGGTTGTTCGGGTGCGGGGCGCTGGTGGCGAGGGTGACGGCGAGGAGCTGGTGGTTCAGTGGGGTGAGGCAGCTGGGGTTGGGGGGGTTGGCGGCGGCGATCACCTTTGGGTTGGGGGCGTTGTTGGGGGCCGCGCTTTAGGGCCCGGGCGGCCTGAGCCCGTCTGGGGCTTGAGGGCGGCCCCCGCGCCGGGGCCGGTCCGGTGCCCCCGGCCCGTCCGGGAGCCCCAGAGGGGCTGGGGTGGTGCTGCTCAAACCCCGGCGGGGCCGAGGTGGCGCTCCTCGGAAATGCCGATGGAGCGGGAATTCGTGCCTGGGGTCCGCGCTGGGGCGGGGGCCTCAGGGGGATGGGGGTGCCCCGGGGTGGGAGGGGCTTGAGGGTGAGACACTATGCGGGGGGATGCAAAAGTAGCCGTAACTCGCCGGTTTCGATTCCTTCATCTCCGGGCATGAGCCGGGGGCGCCGCGGGCAACGAAGCCCGCTCTTCGAAGGCCCTGCGGATACCGATCTGTCCGACGGTGACCCCTTCACCCGCTTAGTGCGGTGTCCGCATGCTGGAATGAGCTATCCGCTTTCCGAGAACCTCTCCATCATGTAACCTGCACGAAATTTCACGGAGGGCCAACGTCGTCCCTCGGTATCTGATACATGCCACGACGACGACGGGAGAGCCGATGCGTTCCGACGCCTGGTCGCCCATGGACGGTCGCCCCGCCCCTCAGGGGATGTACGACCCCCGTAACGAACACGATGCCTGCGGCGTCGGGTTCGTGGCCACCCTGACCGGTGTTGCCAGCCATGAGCTGGTGGAACAGGCGCTGACCGTACTGCGGAACCTTGAGCACCGCGGTGCCACCGGCTCCGAGCCCGACTCGGGAGACGGCGCCGGAATCCTGTTCCAGGTGCCCGACGCGTTTCTGCGCGAGGTCAGCCCGTTCGAGCTGCCCGATGCCGGGGCGTACGCCGTCGGCATCGCCTTCCTCCCCGAGGACGGCACCGACGAGGCCGTCTCGCGGATCGAGACCCTCGCCGCCGAGGAGGACCTCACCGTCCTCGGCTGGCGCGAGGTCCCCGTCACCCCGGGCCTCCTCGGCAACGGCGCCCGCGCCACGATGCCTGTTTTCCGCCAGCTCTTCGTGGCCGACGGCAGCAGCACCGGGATAGCCCTCGACCGCAAGGCCTTCGTGCTGCGCAAGCGCGCCGAGCGCGAGGCCGGCGTCTACTTCCCGTCCCTGTCGGCGCGCACCGTCGTCTACAAGGGCATGCTCACCACCGGCCAGCTGGAGCCGTTCTTCCCGGACCTCTCCGACCGCCGGCTCGCCTCCGCCGTCGCCCTGGTCCACTCCCGGTTCTCCACCAACACCTTCCCGAGCTGGCCGCTGGCCCACCCGTACCGCTTCGTCGCCCACAACGGCGAGATCAACACGGTCAAGGGCAACCGCAACTGGATGCGCGCCCGCGAGTCCCAGCTGGCCTCCGGCCTCTTCGGGACCGCCGCGCTGGAGCGGATCTTCCCGGTCTGCACCCCTGACGCCTCCGACTCCGCCTCCTTCGACGAGGTCCTGGAGCTGCTCCACCTCGGCGGCCGGTCCCTGCCCCACGCGGTGCTGATGATGGTCCCCGAGGCGTGGGAGAACCACGACTCCATGGACCCGGCCCGCCGCGCCTTCTACCAGTACCACTCCACGATGATGGAGCCCTGGGACGGCCCGGCCTGTGTCACCTTCACCGACGGCACCCAGGTCGGCGCGGTCCTGGACCGCAACGGTCTGCGCCCGGGCCGCTACTGGGTCACCGACGACGGCCTGGTCGTGCTCTCCTCCGAGGTCGGCGTCCTCGACATCGACCCCGCCAAGGTCGTCCGCAAGGGCCGTCTCCAGCCCGGCCGGATGTTCCTCGTCGACACCGCCGAGCACCGCATCATCGAGGACGACGAGATCAAGGCCGGTCTCGCCGCCGAGCACCCCTACGAGGAGTGGCTCGACGCGGGCACCATCGAGCTGGAGGACCTGCCCGAGCGGGAGCACATCGTGCACACCCACGCCTCGGTCACCCGCCGCCAGCAGACCTTCGGCTACACGGAGGAGGAGCTCCGCATCATCCTCGCGCCGATGGCGAGGACCGGTGGCGAGCCCCTCGGTTCCATGGGCACCGACTCCCCGATCGCGGCCATCTCCCAGCGGCCCCGGCTGCTCTTCGACTACTTCACCCAGCTCTTCGCCCAGGTCACCAACCCTCCGCTGGACGCCATCCGCGAGGAACTGGTCACCTCCCTGCTCTCCACGCTCGGCCCGGCCGGCAATCTGCTGGAGCCCAACGCCGCCTCCTGCCGCAGCGTCACCCTCCCCTTCCCGGTGATCGACAACGACGAGCTGGCCAAGCTCGTCCACATCAACGCCGACGGCGACATGCCCGGGATGAAGGCCGCCACCCTCTCCGGCCTCTACCGCGTCAGCGGCGGCGGCGACGCGCTCGCCGCCCGTATCGACGCCATCTGCGCCGAGACCGACGCGGCCATCGCCGACGGCGTCCGGCTGATCGTGCTCTCCGACCGCCACTCGGACGCCGAGCACGCGCCGATCCCGTCGCTGCTGCTCACCTCCGCCGTCCACCACCACCTCATCCGCACCAAGCAGCGCACCCAGGTGGGCCTGCTGGTCGAGGCCGGCGATGTGCGCGAGGTCCACCATGTGGCGCTGCTGATCGGCTACGGCGCCGCCGCGGTCAACCCGTATCTGGCGATGGAGACCGTCGAGGACCTCGTCCGCGCGGGCACCTTCATCGAGGGCATCGAGTCCGAGCAGGCCATCCGCAACCTGATCTACGCGCTCGGCAAGGGCGTGCTGAAGGTCATGTCCAAGATGGGCATCTCGACCGTCGCCTCCTACCGGGGCGCCCAGGTCTTCGAGGCCATCGGCCTGGACGAGGCCTTTGTCGAGCAGTACTTCAACGGCACCGCCAGCAAGATCGGCGGCGCGGGTCTCGCCGTCGTCGCCGACGAGGTCGCCGCCCGCCACGCCAAGGCGTACCCGGTCTCCGGCATCTCCTCCGCGCACCGCGCGCTGGACATCGGCGGCGAGTACCAGTGGCGCCGCGAGGGCGAGCCGCACCTGTTCGACCCGGAGACGGTCTTCCGCCTCCAGCACTCCACCCGCAACCGCCGCTACGACATCTTCAAGCAGTACACGGACCGGGTGAACGAGCAGTCCGAGCGGCTGATGACGCTCCGCGGGCTCTTCGGCTTCCGCTCCGGCCGCGAGGCCGTCCCGATCGACGAGGTCGAGCCGGTCTCCGAGATCGTCAAGCGGTTCTCGACCGGCGCCATGTCGTACGGATCGATCTCCCGCGAGGCCCACGAGACCCTCGCCATCGCCATGAACCAGCTCGGCGGCAAGTCCAACACCGGCGAGGGCGGCGAGGACCCTGAGCGGCTCTACGACCCCGCCCGCCGCTCCAGCATCAAGCAGGTCGCCTCCGGCCGCTTCGGTGTGACCAGCGAGTACCTCGTCAACGCCGACGACATCCAGATCAAGATGGCCCAGGGCGCCAAGCCCGGCGAGGGCGGCCAGCTCCCCGGCCACAAGGTCTACCCCTGGGTGGCGAAGACCCGCCACTCCACCCCCGGCGTCGGACTGATCTCCCCGCCGCCGCACCACGACATCTACTCCATCGAGGATCTCGCCCAGCTGATCCACGACCTCAAGAACGCCAACCCGAGGGCCCGTATCCACGTCAAGCTGGTCTCCGAGGTCGGGGTCGGCACGGTCGCCGCCGGTGTCTCCAAGGCCCACGCCGATGTGGTGCTGATCTCCGGACACGACGGCGGTACGGGAGCCTCCCCGCTCACCAGCCTCAAGCACGCGGGCGGCCCCTGGGAGCTGGGACTCGCCGAGACCCAGCAGACCCTGCTGCTCAACGGCCTGCGCGACCGGATCGTCGTCCAGACCGACGGCCAGCTCAAGACCGGCCGCGATGTGGTGATCGCCGCTCTGCTGGGCGCCGAGGAGTTCGGTTTCGCCACCGCCCCGCTGGTGGTCTCCGGCTGCGTCATGATGCGCGTCTGCCATCTGGACACCTGCCCGGTCGGCATCGCCACCCAGAACCCGGTGCTGCGCGACCGCTTCTCCGGCAAGGCCGAGTACGTCGTCAACTACTTCCAGTTCATCGCCGAGGAGGTCCGGGAGATCCTCGCCGAGCTGGGCTTCCGCACCGTCGAGGAGGCCGTGGGCCACGCGGAGCTGCTCGACACCGAGCGGGCCGTGGACCACTTCAAGGCCCAGGGCCTGGACCTCGCCCCGCTCTTCCACGTCCCCGAGCTGCCCGAGGGCGCGGTCCGCCACGCCCTGATCGAGCAGGACCACGGGCTGGCCAAGGCGCTCGACAACCAGCTGATCAAGCTGGCCGCCGACGCGCTGGGCGCGGAGAGCGCCGAGGCCGCCCAGCCGGTGCGCGCCCAGGTCCCCATCCGCAACATCAACCGGACCGTGGGCACCATGCTCGGCCACGAGGTGACCCGGAAGTTCGGCGGCGCCGGGCTCGCCGACGACACCATCGACATCACCTTCACCGGTTCGGCCGGCCAGTCCTTCGGCGCCTTCCTCCCGAGCGGCGTCACCCTGCGCCTGGAGGGCGACGCCAACGACTACGTCGGCAAGGGCCTCTCCGGCGGCCGGGTGATCGTCCGCCCCGACCGGGCCGCCGACCACCTCGCCGAGTACTCCACCATCGCGGGCAACACCATCGCCTACGGGGCCACCGGCGGCGAACTCTTCCTGCGCGGGCGCACCGGTGAGCGGTTCTGTGTCCGCAACTCGGGCGCCACCGTGGTCTCGGAGGGCGTGGGCGACCACGGCTGCGAGTACATGACCGGCGGTCACGCGGTGGTCCTCGGCGAGACCGGGCGCAACTTCGCCGCTGGTATGTCCGGTGGTGTCGCCTATGTCATCGACCTCGACCGGGACAACGTCAACTCCGGCAACCTCCAGGCGGTCGAGACCCCGACCGAGGCCGACAGGCAGTGGCTGCACGATGTCGTGCGCCGCCACCAGGAGGAGACGGGCTCCACCGTCGCGGAGAAGCTGCTCGCCGACTGGCCCGCCGCCGCCGAGCGCTTCAGCAAGATCATTCCGACCACGTACAAGGCAGTGCTCGCCGCCAAGGACGCCGCTGAGCTCGCCGGTCTCTCCGAGCAGGAGACCACCGAGAAGATGATGGAGGCGGCGATCAATGGCTGACCCCAAGGGCTTCCTGACCACCGGGCGCGAGACCGCGTGCACCCGCCCGGTGGGCGAGCGACTCAAGGACTGGAACGAGGTCTACGTACCCGGCTCCCTGCTGCCGATCATCAGCAAGCAGGCCGGCCGCTGCATGGACTGCGGCATCCCGTTCTGCCACAACGGCTGTCCGCTCGGGAATCTGATCCCCGAGTGGAACGACTACGCCTACCGGGAGGACTGGGCGGCGGCCTCCGAGCGGCTGCACGCCACCAACAACTTCCCGGAGTTCACCGGGCGGCTCTGCCCCGCGCCCTGTGAGTCGGCCTGTGTGCTGGGCATCAACCAGCCCGCCGTCACCATCAAGAACGTCGAGGTCTCCATCATCGACAAGGCGTGGGACTCGGGCGATGTCACCCCGCAGCCCCCGGAGCGCCTCTCCGGCAAGACCGTCGCCGTCATCGGCTCGGGACCGGCCGGTCTCGCCGCCGCCCAGCAGCTGACCCGGGCCGGCCACACCGTCGCCGTCTACGAGCGCGCGGACCGGATCGGCGGACTGCTCCGCTACGGCATCCCCGAGTTCAAGATGGAGAAGGTGCACATCAACCGCCGTATCGAGCAGATGCGCGCGGAGGGCACCAAGTTCCGCACCGAGGTGGAGATCGGCCGTGACATCGACGCGGCCAAGCTGCGCCGCCGCTACGACGCGGTCGTCATCGCCGCCGGGGCCACCGTCTCCCGCGATCTGCCCGTGCCGGGCCGTGAGCTGAGCGGTATCCACTTCGCGATGGAGTACCTGCCGCTCGCCAACAAGGTGCAGGAGGGCGACTTCATCGCCCCGCCGATCACCGCCGAGGGCAAGCATGTCGTCGTCATCGGCGGCGGCGACACGGGCGCGGACTGCGTGGGCACCGCCCACCGCCAGGGCGCGGCCTCCGTCACCCAGCTGGAGATCATGCCCCGGCCGGGCGACGAGCGCGCCGCCGGGCAGCCCTGGCCGACCTTCCCCATGCTCTACAAGGTCACCTCGGCCCACGAGGAGGGCGGCGAGCGGGTCTACTCCGTCTCCACCACCCACTTCGAAGGCGACGAGGAGGGCCGGGTGCAGGCCCTGCACCTGGTGGAGGTCGAGTTCATCGACGGCAGGCTCACCCAGAAGCCGGGGACCGAGCGCAGCATCCCGGCCCAGCTGGTCACCCTCGCGATGGGCTTCACCGGCACGGACCGGGCCAACGGGCTCGTCGAGCAGTTCGGCCTGGAGCTGGACGAGCGCGGCAACATCGCGCGGGACGCGGAGTACGCCACCAACGTCGACGGCGTGTACGTCGCGGGGGACGCGGGCCGCGGCCAGTCGCTGATCGTCTGGGCCATCGCCGAGGGCCGTTCGGCCGCCCGCGGCGTGGACCGCTATCTGACCGGTGCGAGCGATCTGCCCGCCCCGATCCGCCCCACGGACCGGGCGCTCACCGTCTGAGCCCCGGCCCGCCAGACGTCCCGTACAACGGCGTGCGGAACTGACAACGGCGCCTGCCCCGTCCCCGACCGGACCAGGGTGGGCGCTGTTGCGCGTTCACCGGCCGGCCCCCTCCGGTCACCCGCCCCCGGTCACCTGCCCCGGTCATCTGTCGGCGGGCACCCGCTCGGCGGGCCGGGGCCCGGGGGGCAGGGGGGCCTTCCGGGCGGTACGGGGGCGCAGCAGCCGGTGCGCCAGTACGGCGGCGATCAGCAGGGCCGCCCCGATGGCGCCCAGCAGGGTCTGCCAGGCGCCGGTGAACTCCCCGGCGACCTCCGCGCCCCGGCCCGTCACCACCAGATCCGCCGCGCCCCGGTCGCCCAGCTCCGTCTCCACCAGCGTCATCAGCGCCGCGCCGAAGCCCGCGAGGACCAGGGTGCCCGCGACGCTGCGGCCCGTGCTGAGCAGCCCGGACGCCATCCCCATCCGCTCGGCGGGCACCGTGCTCAGCGCCTGGGCGTCGATCTGGCCGAGCCCCAGGCCATTGGCCGCCCCGATCAGCAGCAGCGGGACGGCCAGCCGCGCGGCCCCCGCGTCCGGGGCCAGGGCCAGCGCCAGCGAGAGATTGCCGACGGCCGACAGCAGCAGCGCCGTCACCGCCAGCCGGCGCGCCGGGACCCCCCGGGCGACCAGCAGACCGCTCACCGAGGGCAGGGCGAAGACCGGGACCGTCATCAGCAGCATCAGCGTCCCGGCGCCGGAGGCCGAGAGCCCGCCCGTGCCCTGGAGATACGTCGGCAGGAAGACCAGCACCCCGATCGAGCCCAGACTGATCGACATCGCCGCGAAGAGCCACCCCGAGAACAGCCGATCGCGGATCAGCGACAGATCCAGCACCGGGTGGCCGCTGCGCCGCTCCACGGCCACGAACACCACGAGCAGCGCGACACCCGCCCCCAGCGGGCCGAGCACCGCGAGGCTGCCCCAGCCGGACTGCGCGCCCTGGGTGACGGCGAACATCAGCAGGGCGAGCCCGGCGATGAAGGTGAGCACCCCCGGACGGTCCACCTTCGGCCGGTCGGCGGCCCGGGACTCCGGGATCAGCGCGGTGAGCGCGAGGACCAGCAGCGCGGCCACCCCGAAGAGCAGGAACGAGGCCCTCCAGCCGAAGGCGCCCACCAGCGCGCCCGACAGGGTCGGGCCGATCGCGATGCCGATCCCGGCGGTGGTGCCCACGGCGGCGAAGACCCGGGCGCGCGCCGGGCCCTCGTGGAGCGTCGCGAGGATCGCGACCCCGCCGGCCATCACCGCGGCGGCGCCGACACCCGCGACGGTCCGGGCGATGTCGAGCACCAGGATGCTCTGTCCGGCGGCGGCGGCGAGGGTGCCGGCGGCGTAGAGCGCGACTCCGGCGGCGAAGACCCTGCGCCGGCCGAAGAGATCGCCCAGCGAGCCGGCGACCAGCATCACCGAGGAGGCGGCGAGGACATAGCCGGTGACCACCCACTGGAGAGCCGCACCGGAGGCGCCCAGGTCCCGGCCTATCTCGGGGAGCGCGACGGAGGTGCCCGTCATGGCCATGGGGAAGGTGAAGTAGGCGAAGAGGATGGCGAGGAGGGCGAGGGTGGGGCGGGAGGGGCGGCGTGGTGAGGTCATGGTCACAGCCTTGGGGCTCAACTTTGGTTGAGGTCAAGGGGTGTGGTCTTTCCTCGCGGGGCGCGGAAATCCCGACAGGGGGTGGCGGGATTGGGTGGTTGGGTGGGTGCATGACTTCGGATACGGGCTCGGGCTCGGGTTCGGCCCCGGCCCCGGCCTCGTGGTCCGGTTTCCGGGCGGCGGAGCCCGCCTTCGCGGACGCCGTTCAGGACCGCTTCGGGAAGCACCGCCACCATGTGCTGGCGACCCTCCGCAAGGACGGGTCGCCCCGGGTCTCCGGGATCGAGGTGATCTTCCGCGACGGAGAGCTGTGGCTCGGCATGATGCCCGGCTCGGCCAAGGCGCGGGACCTCCGCAGGGACCCCCGGCTGGCGCTGCACGCCAATCCGGGGGAGGGGGATTCGATGGACGGGGGAGATGTGAAGGTGGCGGGGTGGGGGGTGGAGGTGGTGGACGAGGGGGAGGTGGGGAGGTTCGCGGAGGCGATGGGGCAGCCGTTGCCGTTTCATCTGTTCCGGGTGGGGGTGGGGTCGGTGGTGCGCACGGGTGTGGAGGGTGCCCGCCTGGTCGTCCACACCTGGCACCCGGGCCGTGCCCTGACCCGCGCCTCCCGCGCCTGACCTCCGGCCGTTCTCTGTCCCGTGCTAGCCGCGCTTGACCTTCGGCGGTGCTCTGACCCGTGCTAGCCGCGCTTGACCTTCGGCGGTGCCCTGACCCGTGCCTCCCGCGCCTGACCTCCGGGCCCGCCCGGAGCGAATCCGCCCCCGCTGGTGTTCGAGGCGAACACTCCAGCCCCTTCGGCGGACATCTCAGCCCCTCCGGCGAGCTGAGGCACAAAATCCAGCCTCGCTGGGGGGTGCCCCCGGACGGGCCGGGGGTGCCGGGTCCGGCGGGAAGTGGTCAGGTGCGGGGCGGGGCGGGGAGGAGTTGGGTGCGGCAGGCGGCGGGGGTGCCCCAGGCGGTGAGGAGCGGGCGGGCCTTGCGGAGCCACAGGGAGAGGTCCAGCTCATCGGTGTAGCCGATCGCCCCATGGAGCTGAAGCGCCGCCCGCGCGGCGGCATACCCCGCCTCCCCGGCCACCACCTTCGCCGCCGCCACATCCCCCGCGTCCCGCGTCACCCCCGCCCCCCACACCACCGCCCTCGCGAACTCCACCCCCACCGCCACATCCGCCAACCGGTGTTTCACCGCCTGAAACCCCCCGACCGCCGACCCGAACTGCACCCGTCCCCGCACATACCCCACCGTCCGCTCCAGCAGCGCCACCCCCACCCCCAGGCACTGCGCCGCCGTCAGCAGCCGCGCCGTCTCCCCGGCGAGCACGGCCGCGGCCCCCACCTCCGCCGACTCCACCACCACCTCCCCGCCCGCGAGCGGCACCGCCAGCCGCCGCACCGGGTCGGAGGAGACCCGCAGCGGCCCGTGCCCCGGCGCGGCCCGCACCCGCCCGGCCTCCGCGACCAGCACCGCCCCCGCCGCGTCCGGGTCCAGCGCGTACCGCCCCCCGCCCGGCAGCACCACCGCCGTCGGCACCCCCTCCGCCACCTCCCGCCACAGCCTCCCCTCCGGGGCGCCCGCGCGCCCCAGCAGCACCCCGGCGGCGACCGTCTCCGCCAGCGGCCCCGGGACCGCGTGCCGTCCCAGTTCCACGAAGGCCACCACCCGCTCCACCGCCGGCAGCTCCGGGTCGAAGACCCCCGCCCCCGCCAGCCGCCGGAACAGCTCCCGGCCGGGAGCGTGGTCCCCCGCCGCCCAGGCCCGGGCCGCCGACGGGACATCGGCGGCCGTCAGCATCGCGTCCAGCGACCGCCCGAACGCCTCCTGCTCCCCCGTCGGCAGAAACCGCATCAGCGCCGCCCCTTCGGCAGGCCGAGCAGCCGCTCGGCGATGATGTCGCGCTGGATCTCGTTGGTCCCGGCGTAGATGGGCCCCGCCAGGGCGAAGAGATGCCCCTCCGCCCACGCGGTGTCCGCGAACCCGCTCTCCTCGCCGAGGAGATCGAGCGCCGTCTCGTGGAGCGCGATGTCGTACTCCGACCAGAACACCTTGTTGAGGCTGGACTCCGCCCCGATCGTCCCGCCCCGGGCGACCCGCGCCGCCCCCGCCCAGGTGAACAGCTGGTAGGCCCGTGCCCCGATGACCGCGTCCGCCACCCGGTCCCGCAGCGCGGGGTCCCCGCCCCCCGCCTCCCACTCCCGTACCAGCCGGCGCGCCGCCGCCAGAAAGCGCCCGGGGGAGCGGAGCATCAGCCCCCGCTCGTTCCCGGTCGCCGACATCGCGATCCGCCACCCCTGTCCCGGCTCGCCGATCACATCCTCGTCGGGGACGAACACCTCATCGAGGAGGAGTTCGGCGAAGGCGGGCTTCCCGTCGAGCCGGCCGATGGGCCGGACGGTGACCCCGGGCTCGGAGAGGCCGAACATCAGATACGTCAGCCCCTGATGGGGGCGGGCGGCCCCCGGGTCCGTACGGAAGATCCCGAACGCCCGGTCCGCGAAGGCGGCCCGCGACGACCAGGTCTTGTGCCCGCTCAGCAGCCACCCCCCGGCGGTGCGCACCGCCCGCGACCGCAGCGCCGCGAGATCCGAACCGGCCCCGGGCTCCGACCACGCCTGCGCCCAGATCACCTCACCGCCGGCCATCGGCGGCAGTATCCGCGCCCGCTGCTCCTCCGTGCCGTGGTCGAAGAGGGTGGCGGCGAGCAGCTGGACGCCGTTCTGCGAGACCCTTCCCGGCGCGCCCGCCGCCCAGTACTCCTCCTCGAAGAGCAGCCAGCGGACGAGACCGGCCCCCCGGCCCCCGTACCGCTCGGGCCAGGAGACGGCGGACCAGCGGTCCGCGTACAGCTCCGCCTCCCAGGCGCGGTGGGCCGCGAACCCCTCCCGGGTCTCCAGGGACGGCAGGGCCGTCCGGGGCACATGGGCGGCCAGCCAGTCCCGGGCCCCGGCCCGGAACGCCTCGTCCTCGGGGGAGTGGTGCAGATCCATGCGCACGCCCATCCTTCCCTAACAAGTGTTTGGTAGGTTAACGTGCCCCTGTGAAGGACAACAGGGCCGGCGGCCCACCGGAGTACGTTCCCGGGCACGGCCTCCTCGCGGGCCGCACCGCCGTCGTCACCGCCGCCGCCGGCACCGGGATCGGCGGCGCGACCGCCCGCAGATTCCTGGAGGAGGGCGCCCGGGTCGTCATCGGCGACGCCCACTCCCGCCGCCTCGGTGAGACCCGGGCCGCCCTCGCCGAGGAGTTCGGCGCGCCCGCCGTCGCCGCCCAGCCCTGTGACGTCACCGACGAGACACAGGTCCTGGCCCTCTTCGAGCGGGCCGCCGAGGAGCACGGCGGGCTGGACATCGTCGTCAACAACGCGGGCCTCGGCGGTACGGCGGCCCTCGCCGACATGACCGACGAGCAGTGGGACCGGGTCCTCGACGTGACCCTGAACGGCACCTTCCGCTGCACCCGCGCCGCCCTGCGCGCCTTCCGCGCCACCGGCCGGCCCGGGGTGATCGTCAACAACTCCTCCGTGCTCGGCTGGCGGGCCCAGGCCGGCCAGGCCCACTACGCCGCCGCCAAGGCCGGGGTCATGGCCCTCACCCGGTGCGCGGCGATCGAGGCCGCCGGGTACGGCGTACGGATCAACGCCGTCGCGCCCAGCCTCGCCCTCCACCCCCATCTGGCGAAGGTGACCTCGGCCCGGCTCCTCGACGAGCTGACCGCGCGCGAGGCGTTCGGCCGGTGGGCCGAGCCCTGGGAGGTCGCCAACACCATCGTCTTCCTGGCGAGCGACTACTCCTCGTACCTCACCGGAGAGGTCCTCTCGGTCAGCGGCCAGCACCCATGAGCCCACAATGAGCGGGTGCCAGCAGACATCACCCCCGAGAACACCACCCCCGAGAACACCAGCCCCGCGAACACCGGCCCGGCGAACACCGGCCCCGCCGAGAAGAAGAGCCCGGTGACCTCCGCACCCGCGCGCCGCCGCGAACTCCTGGACCTCGCCGCCGAGGTCTTCGCCGCCCACGGCTACAACGCCACCACCGTCCGCCGGATCGCGGACGAGGCCGGCATGCTCGCCGGCAGCCTCTACTACCACTTCGATTCCAAGGAATCGATGCTGGACGAGATCCTCTCCACCTTCCTCGACGAGCTGTGGCAGGGGTACGACGAGGTACTGGGCGCCGGTCTCGGCCCCCGGCGGACCATCGAGGCCCTGGTCACCGAGTCGTTCCGGGAGATCGACCGGCACCGCGCCGCCGTCGCGATCTACCAGAAGGAGTCCCGGCAGCTCGCCGCCCAGCCCCGCTTCCACTACCTCGCCGAGTCCCAGCGGAAGTTCGAGAAGGCCTGGCTCGGCACCCTGGAGCGCGGTGTCGCCGACCGGGCCTTCCGCGAGGATCTCGACATCCGGCTCACCTACCGCTTCGTCCGCGACACGGTCTGGGTCGCCGCGTCCTGGTACCGGCCGGGCGGACAGCACAGCGCCGAGGAGATCGCCCGCCAGTACCTGTCGATGGTGCTGGACGGAATCGCCGTACGTGAGGAGTAGTCATGGGCGAGGCCTACATCGTCGAAGCGGTACGCACCCCTGTCGGCAGGCGCCGGGGCGGTCTCGCCGCCGCGCACCCCGCCGATCTCGGGGCGCATGTGCTCAAGGAGCTGGTCCGGCGCGCGGGGGTCGACCCGGGCGCCGTCGACGATGTCGTACTCGGATGTCTGGACGCGGTGGGCCCGCAGGCCGGTGACATCGCCCGGACCGCGTGGCTGGCCGCCGGGCTCCCGGAGGAGGTGCCCGGGGTGACCGTGGACCGGCAGTGCGGATCGTCCCAGCAGGCGGTGCACTTCGCCGCGCAGGCCGTGCTCTCCGGCACCCAGGACCTGGTGGTCGCGGGCGGCACCCAGAACATGTCCATGATCCCCATCGCCTTCGCCTCCCGGCGGGCCGCCGAGCCGCTCGGACTGGTCCAGGGACCGTTCGCGGGCAGCGAGGGCTGGCGCGCCCGCTACGGCGACCAGCCCGTGAACCAGTTCCACGGCGCCGAACTCATCGCCGCCGCGTGGGGCATCACCCGCCGCGACCAGGAGGAGTTCGCCCTGCGCTCCCACCGGCGGGCGGTCCGCGCGCTCGACGAGGGCCGGTTCGCGCGCGAGACGGTCCCGTACGGAGCGGTGACGGCCGACGAGGGGCCGCGCCGGGACACCACCCCGGAGAAGATGGCCGCCCTGCCGCCGGTCGCCGATGGCGGCACCATCACCGCCGCCTGCTCCTCGCAGGTGTCGGACGGCGCCGCCGCGCTGCTGCTCGCGAGCGAACGGGCCGTACGGGACCACGGGCTCACCCCCCGGGCCCGCGTCCACCATCTCTCGGTGCGCGGCGGCGACCCCATCCAGATGCTCTCGGCCCCGATCCCGGCGACGGCCCATGCCCTCAGGAGGACCGGGATGTCCATCGACGACCTGGATCTGATCGAGATCAACGAGGCGTTCGCGCCGGTGGTGCTGGCCTGGCTGAAGGAGACGGGCGCCGACCCCGCGCGGGTGAATGTCAATGGCGGCGCCATCGCGCTGGGGCATCCCCTGGGCGCGACCGGGGCGCGGCTGATGACGACCCTCCTCCACGAACTGGAGCGCACCGGGGGAAGGTTCGGGCTCCAGACGATGTGCGAGGGCGGCGGCCAGGCGAATGTGACCGTCATCGAACGGCTCTGACCCGTGGGCGGGGTGGCGGAGGCGCCCCGCCACCCCGCCCCGCCGGTTCAGGCCCCGCGGATACGGTCCGGGAGGCCGATCGGGTTCGGGAAGCGCAGGGTCTTCGCGACCGTCTCCGCGAGGGGCGAGAGCACCGCGCCCAGCTCCCCGGTGTCCACCGGGGCCCAGGGGCGGGCCGCCGCCCGGTCCGTCGCCTCCTCGATCCCCGCGAGGACCCGGCGCCCCTCGTCCGTCGCCTGCCCGTCCGGGACCAGCAGCCCCCGCTCCACCAGCCGCCGCACCGAGGCGTCCCACTCGTCGTCCGTCCACCCCCGGTACGGCTGGAGCTCACTGCGCGGCAGATCGATCCCGACCCGCAGCGCGAGGATCTCGCAGCCGTCGAGGTCCTCCGCGAGCTGCGCGGCGACATGGCCGTCGCCCCGGTGCTCCCGCAGGATCGTCGCGGCGTGCCACAGCCGGTCCAAGGGGTCCCTCGGCCAGGGCAGGGCGACATTGGCGGCGGTCAGCGGGCGGCCCGTGGAGTCCGGGGCCACGGCGGCGGCCGCGAGCAGCTCGCCCGCCCGCACCACCTCGTCCTCCTGGCCCGCGAGCAGCCGCGCCAGCGCCGCGCGGGCGCCCGCCCGGCGCACCTCCAGGGCCTGCTCCGGGTGGACGGTCTCCCAGACGGACGGGAGGGACTCCGCCACCATCGACGGGGCGAACGAGCAGAAGACGGCGGCTGCCGGCTCCGGGCGCACGGCCCCCAGGGGAGCGGCCCGCCCGGCGAAGTAGCCGCGCCAGAAGCCGCGCAGACCGGCGTCCTCGAAGGCGGCGACGGCCTCGGGGGAGAAGTAGGTGACGGCGTGGATCGGCTCGAACAGGCCCCACAGATGGCGGGGGGTGACGACCGGGGTGTCGGTGATGGCTTCCATGGGCGGCATTTTGTCGGGAGGGGAGGGGGGTGGGGGCGTGCGGAGGGGGGTGGGGTGGGGGGTGGCCGTGGCCGAGACAAGCAGATAAGAACGCCGGGGGTGTTCCCCGGCTGGCCCCGGGGGTGTCCGGCTCTCGCGGGGCCCCGGGTGCCGCAGCTGTGTTCGTGGTGGTCAACCCTCCCCCGTGTACACCTGTCCGGGCTACCTCCCGGTCCCCCGCGCCTCAATCGCCACCGAGCCCGAGCCGGCCCACCCCGCCCGCCACCCGGGCACGCCCCCCGCACTACGGGTGCCCCGAGCAATCCCAGCCCGTCCGGGGGCACCTCCCAGAGGCAGCTCCGGGGGGCGAGGACGGACCCTGTGCCACAGGTGCCCGCGTGCTGCGGGTCCGGGTCGGGGGCCGGCCCCCGAGCCCCCGCTCCTCAATCGCCGGAGGGGCTGGGGGTGGCGGCCTAATCGCTGGCGGGGCTGGGTGGGCGTGCCCGCGCGTCACAGGTGCCCCGAGCAATCCCAGCCCGTCCGGCGTTTGAGGACGGACCCCGCGCCACGGGTGCCCCGAGCAATCCCAGCCCGTCCGGCGTTTGAGGACGGACCCCGCGCCACGGGTGCCCCGAGCAATCCCAGCCCGTCCGGGGGCACCTCCCAGAGGCAGCTCTGGGGGAGTTTGAGGACGGACCCTGTGCCACAGGTGCCCGCGTGCTGCGGGTCCGGGTCGGGGGCCGGCCCCCGAGCCCCCGCTCCTCAATCGCCGGAGGGGCTGGGGGTGGCGGCCCAATTACCGGAGGGGCTGAGGGGTGCGGCCCAATCGTCGGAGGGGCTGGCTGGGCGCGCCCCCGCGTCATGGGTGGGTCGGGCCATTTCAGCCCGTCCGGGGGCACCTCCCAGAGGCAGCTCCGGGAGGGGCGAGGACGGACCCCGCGCCGCACAGGACCGGGTCGCGCGGGTGCGCGGGGAGAGCGGGGGCGGTCAGCAGGCGGGGAGGCTTCTGATGACCGCCTCCGCGTCCGCCACCATCCCCTCCACCAGCTCCGCGCAGCTCGGCAGATCCCCGATCACCCCCGCCACCTGGCCGGAGGCCATCACCCCCAGATCCGCCCGCCCCTCCACCATCGCCGCGCGCAACAGCATCGGCGCGTTCGCCGCCATCAGCACCTGCCCCCAGCTCAGCCCCCTCCCGCGCCTCATCGCCACCCCGTCCCGCACCATCCCCGCCCAGGTCAGCCCCGAGAGCCGCCGGAACGACGCCGCGTGCCGCACCGCCCGCAACAGGGTCCTCGCGCGGCCGTGTCCCTCCAGCGAGCGCACCAGGTCGGTACGGAGCATCCGGTGCGGCAGCCCGTCCACGGCCCGGGTCACCGTCACATCCCGTACCGTCGCCGCCAGATACCGCGCCTTCACCGCGTCCGGCACCGTCGAGTCGGAGGTGAGCAGGAAACGGGTGCCCATCGCCACCCCCGCCGCGCCCAGCGCCAGTGCCGCCACCAGACCACGGCCGTCCCGGAAACCGCCGGCCGCGATCACCGGGATGGAGACCGCGTCCACCACCTGCGGCAGCAGCACCGTCGTCGCCACCTCCCCGGTGTGGCCGCCGCCCTCCCCGCCCTGCACGATCACCGCGTCCGCGCCCCACGCGGCCACCTTCTCCGCGTGCCGCCGCGCCCCGACCGACGGGATCACCACCACGCCTGCGTCCCTCAGTTCGGCGATCAGCTCCCGCGAGGGCGCCAGCGCGAACGACGCCACCCGTACGCCCTCCTCGACGACGATCCGCACCCGCTCCCGCGCGTCCGCCGCGTCCGCGCGCAGATTCACCCCGAAGGGCGCGGGAGTGCGGGACCTCACCTCGCGCACCGCGCTCCGCAGCTCCCCGGTGGTCATCGTCGCCGAGGCGAGGATGCCGAGCGCGCCCGCGTTCGCCGCGGCGGAGACCAGCCGGGGCCCGGCCACCCACCCCATTCCGGTCTGCACCACCGGATGCCGTACCCCGGTCAGCGCGGTGAGCGCCGTCTCCATCTACCGCACCGCCCCGACCTCGCGCTCGCGCACCCCGTCCGGATCGAGGACCTCACGGATCAGCCGCAGCTCACCGGCCGTGGGATCGCGGGTGTACGGGACGTCCGCCGGCACCGTCAGCGGGAACCCGGTCGACTCCCTCACCCGCTCCGCCGTCACCCCGGGGTGGAGCGAGGCGAGGCGCATCGAGCGGTCGGGGGTGGCGAAGTCGAAGACGCCGAGGTCGGAGACGACGCGGGCGATGCGGTGGTAGCGGGTGGCGCTGGGCCCGGCCGCCGCGGCCCGGTCGTACCCCACCCCGCACACCAGGTCGACCTCCGCCACGAACACCCGGGTCGAGTGCCGGGGTATCCAGTAGCTGACCGGGTTGTTGAGGGTGTTGACGGGGGCCCCGCGCACCCCGAGCAGCTGGCGGGCGGGCCGTTCCCAGTCGCCGACGCAGGAGATGTTCTGGTTGCCGTGGCGGTCGATCTGGCTCGCGCCCATCATCACGTGCCGCCGCCCGCCGCTGACCATGGTCAGATGACGGCGGTACGGAAGCCACCCCTCCACCTCCCCGTCGGCGCCGAGCAGCATCGCCTCGCCGTCGGTGAGCAGCAGATCGGGGGAGAAGGTGGCACGGGCGAGCCGTGCGGCGATCGACGGAATCGCGCCCATGGGGCTCGCCAGCACCTCACCGGCGCCGCGCCAGGCCTCGGCGCAGGCGATGACACAGTGCTCGGCCCGGGTGACGGCTTCCGCGCTCATCGGCTGTTCTCCTCGTGCCAGGTACGGACGGCCGACTGGTAGGCGTGCTCGTCCCCGGTGAGGAACCGTCCGGCGAACTCCTCCCAGGGGGTGGCCGCGTACATCCGCTGGAAGGACTCGTCCCGGCCGTGGTCGGGCGCGCCGGAGGTGAAGTGGGCGCCGTTCGGGGCCCGGACGACCCCGGTCACCGAGTGCCGGCTGACCAGCAGGGTCTGCGGCACGGCGCCCGCGAAGGAGTCCACCAGCTCCTCGCAGGAGAGATAGGCGCTCTCCGCCGCCTCGCAGAAGAGATCGTCGAAGTAGGGGTCGGGGCCCAGGTACTGGCCGTTGCCGAGCCGGTCGGCCCGGTTGAGGTGGACCAGGGCGGCGTCCATCCGCAGCGCGGGCGCCGCGACGAACTCCTCGCCGTCCTCGTACGGCGAGACCACCGTCCGCAGCTCCGGGTTGACCCGCATCACGTCCGACCCGAGCCCGGCCCGCACCGGCAGGAACGGCAGCCGGCCGGCGGCGGCCCGCAGCCCTGACAGGAACATGGCCTCGTCGATCTCCGTCAGCGCGAGGCCGCCGCGCTCGCGGGCGGCCCGGTAGTGCGGCTCCAGGGGGATGGAGTCCAGGGTGACGAAGGGGGTGACCAGCCGGCGGACGCGGCCGGCGGCGGCGAGCATGCCGACGTCCGGGCCGCCGCAGGAGACCACGGTCAGATCGGTGACCGCGGACCGCAGCAGCGCCCGGACCAGCGCCATCGGCTTGCGGCGCGAACCCCAGCCGCCGATGCCGATGGTCATGCCGCTGCGCAGCCGCCCCACGGCCGCCTCGGGCGTCATGGTCTTGTCGGTCATGCCCCCTCCCCGCGGCCGGACGGTCCGGGCGCCCCGAAGGCGGACCGGACCCGGCCGGCCGCCCCGCTGAGCGCCGCCTCGAAGGTGAACCCCTGCTCGTACCGGTAGCTGCGGCGCACATCGACCGGGTCGATGCCGTTGATGGCGGCCTTGGCCAGCCGGATCAGGGTGCCGTCCTTGGCGGCGATCTCCCCGGCCAGCGCCAGCGCCGCCCCGGCCAGGTCCTCGCGCGGAACCACCCGCCACACCGAGCCGTGGGCGCGGAGTTCGGCGGCGGTCGCGGTCCGCGAGGTGTAGTAGAGGGCGCGCATCAGATGCCCGGGGACCAGCCGGGCCAGATGGGTGGCCGCGCCCAGCGCGCCCCGGTCCAGCTCCGGCAGCCCGAAGACGGCGTCGTCGGCGGCGACGATCGCGTCCGCGTTCCCGGCGAGCCCCACCCCGCCGCCGAGACAGAAGCCCTGGACGGCGGCGACGACCGGCACCTCGCACTCGTACACCGCGGCGAACGCCTCGGCGCAGCCCCGGTTGGCGCCCAGCAGCGCGCCCTGCCCGGGGTCGCGCCGGATCTCCTTGATATCCACGCCCGCGTTGAAGCCGCGGCCCGCCGCCGCCAGGACGACACAGCGGATCGCCGGGTCCCGGCCCGCGGCGCGGACCGCTTCCGCGAGGTCGTGCCAGCCGCTCACCGGGAGGGCGTTGACGGGCGGATAGTCGGCCGTGACGACGCGCACGCCATCGGCCGCGTCCGTGGTGGAGACACCCATGACAGGATCAGCTACCTTTCCACCAAACATTTGTTAGGTGAGGAAGGTAGCAGCCGATGGAGCTGGACGGGAGGGTCGCCGTCGTCACCGGCGGGACGCGCGGGGTCGGCGCGGGCATCGCCCGCGCCTTCCTGCGGGCGGGCGCCCGGGTGGTGGTCTGTGCCCGCAGACCGCCCGAGGAACCCCTGCCGGGCGCCGTGTTCCTCCCGCTCGATCTGCGCGACCCGGCCGCCGTGGAGTCCTTCTTCGCCACGGTCGCCGAGCGGTACGGACGGCTGGACACCCTGGTCAACAACGCCGGCGGCACCCCCCGGCGGCTGCTCGCCGACGCCGGGGCCGAGCGCCACGCCCGGGTGATCCAGCTCAACCTGGTCGCACCGCTCACCGCCTCCCTCGCCGCCCGGCCGCATCTGCGGGCGGCGCGCGGCTCGGTGGTGATGGTCGGCAGCGTCAGCGGCGGCCGGCCGTCGCCCGGGTCGGCGGCCTATGGCGCCGCCAAGGCCGGTCTGGAGAGCCTGGCCCGTTCGATGGCGGTGGAGTGGGCGCCGGAGGTGCGGGTCAACACCCTGGTGCTCGGGATGGTCCGCACCGAGCGGTCCGCACGGCACTACGGCGACGGGAGCGGTGTCGCGGCGGTCGGCCGCACGGTCCCGCTGGGGCGGCTGGCCGAGCCGTCGGAGGCGGGGGACGCGGCGGTCTTCCTCGCCTCCGGACGCGCGGCCTACATCAGCGGGGCCGCACTGCATCTGCACGGTGGCGGGGAGCGCCCCGCCTTCCTCGACGCCGCGACATCCCCTCAGGAGGGCTGAGATGACGGGTATCTGCGCGAACCGGGTGGTCGTGGTGACGGGCGCGGGCCGGGGGCTCGGGCGGGCCCACGCCCTGGCGTTCGCCGCCGAGGGGGCCGCGGTCGTCGTCAACGACCTGGGCGCCGCCCTCGACGGGGCGGGGGCGTCGGACGCGCCCGCGCGCGAGGTGGTCGCGGAGATCGAGGCGGCGGGAGGACGGGCGGTCGCCCACGGCGGGGACATCGCCACCGCCGAGGGGGCGTCCTCACTGATCGCCACCGCTCTGGAGACCTATGGGCGGCTGGACACCCTGGTCAACAACGCGGGGTTCCTGCGGGACCGGATGCTGGTGAATCTGACGGAGGACGACTGGGACGCGGTGGTGCGGGTGCATCTGCGGGGCCACTTCCTCCCGCTCAAGCACGCCGCCGCGCACTGGCGCGCCGAGTCCCGGGCCGGGCGCCCGGCCGCGGCCCGGGTGATCGGCACGACCTCCGGGGCGGGGCTGCTGGGGAGCGTGGGGCAGGGCAACTACTCCGCCGCCAAGGCCGGGATCGTCGCCCTGACGCTGGTCGCGGCGGCGGAGCTGGGGCGGTACGGGGTCGGGGTCAACGCGATCGCCCCGGCGGCGCGGACCCGGATGACCGAGGGGGGGTTCGCGGGGTTGCGGGGGCTGCCGGAGGATGTGTCGCCGCTGGTGGTGTGGTTGGGGTCGGGGGGGAGTGAGGGGGTGACGGGGAGGGTGTTCGAGGTGGAGGGGGGGAGGGTGACGGTGATGGAGGGGTGGCGCCGGGGGGCCTCCGCCGAGGCGCCCGCGCGCTGGACGCCCGAGTCGGCCGGGGCCACCGCCCGCACCCTCCTCTCCACGACCCCTCCTCCTCTCCCCCCGTACGGCAGCACCCCCACCCCCTGACCCCGAAGACCCCGGACCCCCGCGCCTCAAACGCCGGCGGGGCTGGATGTGGTGCCTCGGCCCTCGGCGGGGCGGGGGTGTGCTCGGCCCCTCGTGGGGCTGGATGTGGTGCCTCGGCCCTCGGCGGGGCGGGGGTGTGCTCGGCCCCCAGCGAGGCAGGGGTGTGCCCGGCCCCGGCGGGGCGGCTCCGTGCGAGGCCAGGGCGCCCAGGTGCCGCAGACCCCGGCGGGGTTCTTCAGGTCTCGCAGTCGAGGATCGAGTGGCAGACCCCGCACCGCACCCTCCCCCGCACCCCCACCCCCACCCGAATCCGCTGATGGCAGGTCGGACACCCGAACAGCACCCGCCCCCGCTCGAACGCGTACCCCGCCCCCGCCGAAGCCACCCCCGCCCGCCGGTCCCTCGCGTACCGGTGCCGCGCCGCCCACCCCGCCGTCGTCAGCGGGGGGCGGCGCGCGTCCCGCAGCGCGCGGGCGCGGCCCTTCGTGTACGCGGTGTACCCCTGCGGGCTGGTGAACCACGGCGACGGGTCCTCCCCGAACACCAGCGCCCGTTCGGCCAGCACATAGCCGAACTCCTCCGGAGTGAGATACCCCAGCTTCTGGCTGGTCAGCCGGTCCTCCCGGAAGGCGTCGAGCAGCAGCCACCCCGCCCCGAGATAGGTCGTCACGGTGTCGGTGAGGATCTCGTTCTCCCGGGTCCCGGGAAAGGAGAGATCCAGCCGGTGCAGCAGCACATGGGTGATCTCGTGCGCCAGCGCCGCCCCCACATCCCGCCGATGCCCCCGGAAGCGGTCGTTCAGCTCGATGAAGTACTCCGGTCCCGCCGTCAGCTCCACGCTCGCCGCGTGCTCCATCTCCCGGAAGCTGATGATCATCCGCGCGTCCGGCAGCCGCAGATGCCGCACCAGCGCCCGCGCCACCGACTGCGCCCCGAGATGGAGATCGTCCCCGTCGGAGAAGGCGACATCGGCCGGCGGCACGCTGGGCGCGTACGAGAGCACCCCTTCCGGCGAGACGCGCCGGTAGAGCGCCGTGACCGCCGCCCGCACGGTCTCCAGGTGCGGGAAGCCGTGCTCGACCCCGCTGTCCTTCGACACCACGTTCTCCGCACCCCCTGTACGACGGTCCGCGGCCCGCTCCAACTCTACGGCGGACCCCGACGACCTTGGCCGAAATCTGATGCTTGTGGCGCGCCCCGCTCACTCCCCATAATCCCGATCACGCCTTGTCGGGCTCATGTCAGGGAGTGATGTTCCCTGTCGGGGACCGGCGCGGGCCAGACACCTCAACCCCCCACGAAGGGCAGGCCGTTGAAGCTCATCCGCACGTTCAAGAGATTCGCTGTCATCGGCGCGGCCATGGCTGCCGCCGCCGTCAGTGTCACCCCCGCCACCGCCGGCGCCGCCACCCCGGCCGACACCCCCGCCGCCACCGCGGCCGCCCCGCCCGTCGTCGGCGGCACCCGTGCCGCGCAGGGCGAGTTCCCCTTCATGGTGCGGCTCTCCATGGGCTGTGGCGGCTCTCTGCTCACGCAGCAGATCGTCCTGACCGCGGCCCACTGTGTGAGCGGCTCCGGCAACAACACCAGCATCACCGCCACCGCCGGAGTCGTGGACCTCAACAGCACCAGTGCGATACGGGTCCGCTCCACCAAGGTCCTCCAGGCCCCCGGCTACAACGGGACCGGCAAGGACTGGGCCCTGATCAAGCTCGCCACGCCGATCAACCTGCCCACCCTGAACATCGCCGAGACCACGGCCTACGACAGCGGCACCTTCACCGTCGCCGGCTGGGGAGCGGCCCGTGAGGGCGGCGCCCAGCAGCGCTACCTGCTCAAGGCCACCGTCCCGTTCGTCTCGGACGCCTCCTGCCGCAGCTCCTACCCGGGCCTGGTCGCCGCCGAGGAGATCTGCGCCGGTCTGCCCCAGGGCGGTGTCGACACCTGCCAGGGCGACTCCGGCGGCCCGATGTTCCGCCGGGACAACGCCAACGCCTGGGTCCAGGTCGGCATCGTGAGCTGGGGCCAGGGCTGCGCCCGCCCCAACTACCCCGGTGTCTACACCCAGGTCTCGCACTTCGCCGCGCAGATCAAGTCCGCGGCCGCGACCCTCTGACGGACCCGCGGTGACGCCGTGACGGCGGGGGCGGGTGCGAGGGCGCTTTAGTCCAACACCTGCCCCCGCTTTGTCCATGGGCGTACTCCCCCGCCCGGCGGAGATTGTCGGTGTACGACATCCCCGTCACCGAGGAGGACGAGCGTGTACGCAAGCGATGCCGGTCCCAGCCGCAGGACCGTGGTGGCCGCGACCGCCCTGGCCGGCGCGGCCGTCGCCGCCGGCACCCCGGCGGACGCGATCGCGGCTTCCCGGGCCGAGACCGTCCTCCGCTCGCCCGAACTGGAGGTCCGCGTCGACAGCGGCTTCCCGCGCATCGTCTCGTACACCGACCGCGACAGCGGAGCGATGCTGTACGGGCAGGAGGAGCCGATCACCTCCGTGCTGATCGACTCCACCGCCCACACCCCCGGCAGGGTCACCGCGAGAGCCCGGCGCGACCGGGTCGCGTACACCCTCTCCTTCGGGCCCACCGAGATCGATGTCGAGATCCGCGTCGACGGCCGCGCCGTCCACTGGCGTGTCACCCGGATCGCGGACACCGGGGCGCTGCGCGTGGGCACCCTCCAGATCCCGTCGCTCGCCCTGCTGTCCGTACGCCACGACCAGCCGGGCGCGACCCTGCTCGCCGCCCGCGTCCAGCTGGACAAGGCGGCCAGCGGCGACACCCTGATCCGGCTCGCCCCGGACACCCCGGCCGAGCCGGGGCCCACCGGCTGCGCCTACGCGGTCCTCTCCCACGACCGGCTCGGCGGCGCGATCGAGACCAACACCGTCTGGGACAAGCCCGACAGCGCGTCCGGCACCACCTGGGACAACGGCCGGCTGATGCGCCAGACGGTCGTCCGGGACGGCCTGGTCACGGCCCGGCTCGCCCCCGGGCAGTGGACCCACCGCGCGGCCGGCTCACCCGTCGGAGCGGTCGAGCCCCTCCCGTACGCCACCGTGGTGATCACCGGCGACCGCAACGGCGACGGGGTCGTGGACTGGCAGGACGCGGCCATCGCCTTCCGGGACATCATGACCGACCCGCTCGGCGCCGAGCAGCAGCATCTGCGGGTGGTCCCGCACATCCCCTTCAACTTCGCCTCCCAGGCCACCAACCCCCATCTCGCCACCCTCGACCAGGTGAAGCGGATCTCCCTCGCGACGGACGGCCTGCGCCAGTACACCCTGCTCAAGGGCTACCAGTCCGAGGGCCACGACTCGGCCCACCCCGACTACGCGGGCAACCACAACAAGCGCGCGGGCGGCCTCGCCGACCTGAACACCCTGCTCCGCGAGGGCCGCGCCTGGGGCAGCGACTTCGGTGTCCATGTGAACGCCACCGAGTCCTACCCGGTCGCCAACGCCTTCTCCGAGACCCTCGTCGACAAGAGGAACGAGCAGTGGGACTGGCTGGACCAGTCCTACCGCATCGACCAGCGGCGCGATCTGATCAGCGGCGACATCGTCCGCCGCTTCGCCGCTCTGCGGGCCGAGACCGACCCCGCGCTGAACATGCTCTACATCGATGTCTTCCGCGAGTCCGGCTGGACCTCGGACCGGCTCCAGCGGGCGCTGCGCGAACAGGGCTGGCAGATCACCACCGAGTGGGGCCACGGACTGGAGCGCTCCGCGCTCTGGGCGCACTGGGCCACCGAGGTCGACTACGGCCCCGACTCCTCGCGCGGGATCAACTCCCGGCTCATCCGCTTCATCCGCAACCACCAGAAGGACGTCTTCGCCGACAAGTGGCCCACCCTGCTGGGCATCCCGCGCACCGGGAACTTCGAGGGCTGGGTCGGCAAGACCGACTGGAACACCTTCTACCGGCTGATCTGGACGGACTCGCTGCCCGCGAAGTACCTCCAGGCCCATCCCATCAAGCGCTGGACCGACCACGAGATCACCTTCTTCGGCCCCGGCGCGGTCTCTGTCTCCGACGCCGGCGGCGTCCGCCGGATCGAGACCGACGGGCGGCTGGTGTACGAGGGCGGCACCTATCTCCTCCCCTGGGAGCCGCGCCGGGCGGCCGACCCCTCCCGGCTCTACCACTACAACCCGGCCGGCGGCAGCAGCACCTGGCGGCTGCCGCGCGGCTGGTCGGGCGCGTCGACGGTGGTGCTCTACCGCCTCACCGACCAGGGCCGGGTGTACGAGAGGGAGCTGCGGGTCCGGTCCGGCCGGGTCACCATCGAGGCCGAGGCCGACCAGCCGTACGTCGTCCACCGCACCCGCGCCCGCGCCGTCGGCGACCCCGGCTGGGGCGAGGCGACCGGGCTCCACGACCCCGGCTTCCACTCCGGCTCCCTGGACGGCTGGCGGGTCACCGGCCCCGCGTCGGTCGAGCTGAGCGCGCTCGGCGACTACGAACTGGTGATCGCGGCCGGCGCGGCGGCCTCGGCCGGCCAGCGCCTGGACCGGCTGCGGCCCGGTACCTACGCCGCCTCCGTCCAGGTCGAGGTGGGGGAGCGGGCGGGGGAGCGGCGCCGGGCGAGTCTGGAGATCCGTACCGCCGACGGGGTACGGGCGGTGAACTGGACCGACGTCTCCACGGCGGGCAACTTCGTCGCGGCGGACCGCAAGCACGGCACCCGCTTCCAGCGGATGTTCACCCACTTCACCGTCCCGGAGGGCGGCGGCCCGGTCCATCTCGCCCTGCGCGCGGGGCCGGGCACCGCCCGGGTCCGCTTCGACAACGTACGCGTCGTCCCGGCGAAACCGGCCCGCGGGGCGGGCACCCTCGCCTACGAGGACTTCGAGAACGTTCCCCAGGGCTGGGGCGTCTTCGTCAAGGGCGACGCGGGCGGCGCGACCGACCCCCGCACCCATATCGCCCAGCGCCACGCCCCCTTCACCCAGCGCGGCTGGAACGGCAAGGCGATCGACGATGTCATCGACGGCACCGAGTCCCTCAAGTCGCGCGGCGAGAACAAGGGCCTCGTCTACCGGACCGTCCAGCACACCGTCCGGTTCGAACCGGGGAAGCGGTACCGGGTGAGCTTCCGGTACGAGAACGAGCACGCGGGCCAGTACGCCTGGATCACCGGCGCCGACGACCGCGAGCTGTCCCGGGAACCGATCCCGGTGGCGACCGCGCCGACCGTGTGGGAGTACGAGTTCACGGCGCCCGGCGAGGGCGAGACCTGGGTGGGCCTGCGCAAGACCGGGGACGCCGGGAAGTCGGAGTTCGTCCTCGACACCTTCGAGGTCCGGGAACTCTAGCCCCGGCCCTCTCCAGCCCCGGCCCTCTCCGGACCGGCTCTCCCCGGACCGGCCCTCCCCGGACCGGGCCCCCTGGACCGGCCCGCCGCCCCTGCGGGCCGCCCCGGCCCCGCCCGTCCGCCGCTTCCCCCCTTCCGGCGGACGGGCGGGGTCCGTCACGGCCCGCTCACCCCAGCGACACCACGGCCCCGGCCTCCTCCAGCTCCAGCACCCACACCTCGTTCTCGCCCTCCCGCAGCACCGGACCCGGCACGAAGAGCGATTCCTGCGCCCCCACCCACCAGTACCGGCCCAGACAGAAGCCGTTGACCCAGACGAACCCCCGGTTCCAGCCGGGAAGGCTCAGCCGGGTGTCACCGGGCGCGTACACCGTCACCGAACCCCGGTACAGACCGGCCGCACCGCCCTCCGGCGCCCGGAAGGGCATCCGCGCCACCGCCTCGGTCCCGAAGGCCGCCAGCCGCAGCCCGCGAGCGCGTACGCCGTGCAGATACTGCCGCTCGTGGAGCAGCCCGCCGGTGATTCCCTTCGGCTCGCCGACACGGGGGCCGTAGTTCACCCGGCCCAGCGACTCCACCCACAGCTCGACCTCGGCCGGGCCCGGCACCGGCTCCGGCAGCGTCTCGTGGTCCTCGCTCAGCACCCCGGCCCGCACCCCGTCGACGTACACCACCGCCCGGTCCCGCAGACCGGCCGCCCGCAGCGGATAGGGCTGCCTCGGGCCCGGCACCCGGACGCGGTAGCGCACCAGGCCCCGGTCGACGCCCAGCTCCTCGAAGACGGGCGGCACCCGGCCCCCGGTCTCGGGGTCGCCGAGGGTGTCGATCACCGTGCCCAGCGGCGCCCACCCGGTGAGCCGGATGCCCGCCGGCTCGGCCAGCACCGGCGGGGCCGGCGGCACCTCGGGGAGCGGGCCGTCCGCGTACGCCGACAGCACCTCGCGGAACTGCCAGAACTTCTCCGTCGCCCGCCCCGCCTCGTCGATCGGCGCGTCGTAGTCGTACGAGGTCACCGTCGGCTCCAGCGCGCCGTCCTGGACGTCCCCCGCGCGGTTCGCCCCCGCCCAGCCGCCGAAGCTGGTGCCGCCGTGCGCCATGTAGATGTTCACCGAGGCACCGCACTCCAGGATCTCCCGCAGCGCGCCCGCCGCGTCGCGCGCGTCCCGCACCCCGTGCTGCTCGCCCCAGTGGTCGAACCAGCCGCACCAGAACTCCATGCACATCAGCGGACCCCCGGGCTGGTGGCGGCGGAGGATCTCGAAGGCCCCCCGCGCGCCCGAGCCGAAGTTCACCGTCGCCAGCGCCCCCGGCACCGAACCCCCGGTCAGCATGTGGTCCTCGGGCCCGTCCGAGGTGAAGAGCGGCAGCCGCACCCCGCACTCCCGCACCAGCTCCACCAGCCGCCGCAGATAGCGCTGGTCGCTGCCCCAGCTCCCGTACTCGTTCTCGATCTGCACCATGAGCACCGGACCGCCCCGGTCGATCCCCCGCTCCACCACCTGGGGCAGCAGCGCCCGGAACCAGCGCTCCACATGGCCGAGGTACTCGGCGTCCCCGGTCCGCACCCGGCGCCCCAGCGCGCCGGTCACCCAGTGCGGCAGCCCGCCGTTCTCCCACTCGGCACAGATGTACGGACCCGGCCGGACGATGGCCCACAGCCCGGCCCGCCGGGCCGCGTCCAGGAACCGGCCGAGCGCCCCCGGGTCGGAGAACTCCCCGGGCGCGGGCTCGTGGAGGTTCCAGGGGACATAGGTCTCCACGCAGTTGAGGCCCATCGCGCGCAGCATCGCCAGCCGGTGGTCCCACTGCCCCTCGTGCACCCGGAAGTAGTGCAGCGCCCCCGACAGCAGCCGCACCGGCCGCCCGTCCAGAAGGAAGTCCGACGCACCCACCCGGAAGTCCGCGCCACCGCCGGTCCCGGTCCCACTGCCACCGCCGGTGCCGGTGCCGGTCCCGGTCCCACCGCCCGTGCCGCTGCCCGTGCCTCTGCCGCTCTCGCTGTCCCTGCTGATTTCCGCCATCCCACCACCATCGGCCTCTGGCGGCGGACCGGTCCATGGACAAAGATCGGCGCTGTTTGGACACAACTCGGGCGGGACGACGGAGTAAGGGCAGCGAACGGATGTACCACACCTGGATGCGCTATTTCACCCCCGGACCCGTCCACCGCCGCCTCGGCCTGGTCTGTCTCGGCGTCGGGCTCCAGCACGGCGCCCTCCCCACCGTCGGCCCCCGCACCCTCGACCACCATGTCGCCGTCGTCATCAGCGCCGGGCACGGCTGGTTCCGCACCCCCGACGGACGGCGCACCGGCGTCACCGCGCCCGCCCTGATCTGGATCACCCCCGGGGTGCCCCACCACTACGGCCCCGACCCCGGCGGCTGGGACGAGAGCTTCGTCGACTTCGACGGACCCGCCACCGCCACCTACACCGAGCTGGGCTACATCGACACCGACCGCGCCGTCGTCCCGCTCTCCGACACGGCCGGGCCGCGCGCCGCCATCGGCCGGATAGCCCGCGCCGCCCGCCGGGGCAATCCGCTCCTGGAGGTCGAGACCGCCGCCGCCGTCCACGAGCTGCTGGTCGCGCTCCGCCGGGCCCGCGCCGACACCAACCCCGCCGGCGACCCCGTCCTCTCCGCGCTCGCCCGCGACGCCTTCCTCCCGCTCTCCGTCGCCGAGCACGCCGCCCGCCACCGGATGACCGCGGCCGAGCTGCGCGCCGCGGTGCGCCGGGGCGCGGGATGCAGCCCCAAGGACTATCTGCTCTCCATCCGCCTCGGCCGCGCCAAGGAACTCCTCGCCGCCACCGAGCTGCCGGTCGCCGCCGTCGCCCGGAGGGTGGGCTACGAGGACCCGGCCTACTTCTCCCGGCTCTTCACCCGCCGGGTCGGGACCGCGCCCATCCGCTTCCGCCGCCAGCAGGGGCGCGCCGTCCCCGGCGGATGGAGCGACCGCGTCCCGCATCCCGACCACCCTCCGACGATCCCCACCCGTTGCCCGTAAGCTCGGCATCCATGACCACCAGGGACATCGACACAGACGTACGGGCGGAGCTGGACCGGCTGCGCGGGAGCATCGACAACATCGACGCCGCCGTCGTCCATATGCTCGCCGAGCGTTTCAAGTGCACCCAGCAGGTCGGCCGGCTCAAGGCACACCACCAGCTGCCGCCCGCGGACCCGGAGCGCGAGGCCCGCCAGATCGAGCGGCTGCGCCAGCTCGCCGAGAGCGCCAGGCTGGACCCGGCATTCGCGGAGAAACTGCTCAATTTCATCATCGCCGAGGTCATCCGGCACCATGAGACGATCGCCGCCAATCCGGACGCACCCGATCCGGATTACCACGCCTGAGCGCCCGGCGGGTGCCCGTGCGCTCAGAGCGCAACCCCCACCCCGTGTGCTCGACGGCTCTCATCAGGCAGCATGGCCCCCATGTCCGTACTCACGCGCGACGAAGCGCAGCACCGTGCCCGGCTTCTCGACGTCCACCGGTACACGATCGACCTCGATCTGACCACAGGGGCCGAAGTTCCTCCCGATCCGTCCGCCACCGGGGCCACCGGGGAAGAGGTCTTCGGCTCCCGCAGCGTCATACACTTCACCGCCCGCGCGGACGGGGACACCTTCGTCGAGCTGAAGCCGGCCGTACTGCACTCCCTCACGCTGGACGGACAGTCCCTCGACCCCGCCCTCCTGGAGGGCAACCGCTACCCGCTCACCGCGCTGAGCGCGGGCGAGCACACCCTGAGCGTCGAGGCGGACATGCGCTACTCCCGCACGGGGGAGGGGATGCACCGCTTCACCGACCCCAGCGACGGTGAGGTCTATGTCTACACCCAGCTCTTCCTCGACGACATCCAGCGGGTCTTCGCCGCGTTCGACCAGCCCGACCTCAAGGCCGTCTTCGAGCTGACGGTGAAGGCGCCGCGGGGCTGGACCGTCCTCGGCAACGGCATCGCCACCGACCACGGCGACGGCACCTGGACCTGCGCCCCCACCCCGCCGCTCTCCACCTATCTGGTCGCCGTCGCCGCCGGGCCCTGGCACTCGGTGCGCACCGAGCACGCCGGGCTGCCCTTCGGCCTGCACTGCCGCCGCTCCCTCGCCGAGCACCTCGACGCGGACGCCGAGGAGATCCTCGACATCACCCGCCAGTGCTACGACCGCTACCACGAGAAGTTCGAGGAGCCCTACCCCTTCGACTCCTACGACCAGGCGTTCGTCCCCGAGTTCAACGCGGGCGCGATGGAGAACCCCGGGCTGGTCACCTTCCGGGACGAGTTCGTCTTCCGCTCGGCCGTCACCGACACCGAACGGCAGACCCGGGCCGTGGTCATCGCCCACGAGATGGCCCATATGTGGTTCGGCGACCTCGTCACCATGGTCTGGTGGGACGACCTCTGGCTGAACGAGTCCTTCGCCGAGTACATGGGGTTCCAGATCCTCACCGAGGCCACCCGCTTCACCGACACCTGGGTGGACTTCGCGGTCAACCGCAAGGGCTGGGGGTACGACGCCGACCAGCGGCCCTCCACCCACCCCGTCGCCCCCGACCCGGACGCCGTCCCCGACACCGCCGCCGCGCTGCTCAACTTCGACGGCATCTCCTACGCCAAGGGCGCCTCCGCGCTGCGGCAGCTCGTGACCTGGATGGGCGAGAAGGACTTCCTCGCCGGGATCAACACCCACTTCGCCCGGCACCGCTTCGGCAACGCCACCCTCGCCGACTTCATCGACTCCCTCGCCCAGTCCACCGACCGCGATGTGCACACCTGGGCGGAGAGCTGGCTGCGCACCACCTCCGCCGACACCCTGAGGCCGTCGGTCACCGAGTCCGGCGGCACCTGGCAGCTGAGCGTCGAGCGGGAGGGCAGCCGGCCGCACCGCGTCGCCGTCGGCGCCTACGACGTCGACCCGGTGGACCCCGAGCGGGTCGTCCCGCGCGACCGCTTCGAGCTGGACCTCCCGCTGACCGGCCCCGACAGCCGGCCCGGGCGCCGGCCGGCCCTCGTCGTCCTCAACGACAACGACACCACCTACGCCAAGATCCGCCTCGACGAGGGCTCCTGGACCACCGCCGTACGCATCCTCTCCCGCATCCCCGACCCGCTGACCCGCGCGGTCGTCTGGAACGCGGCCCGTGACATGGTCCGCGACGGCGAACTCGCCCCCACCGCCTATCTGGAGGCCGCGAGCGCGCATCTGCCGCGCGAGACGGATCTCGCGGTCGTGCAGGGGGTGCTGGGGTTCGCGGCGGGTCAGATCGCCGAGCGGTATGTGCCCGCCGAGGAGCGGCCCGCGGCCCTCCGCGCGATCCGGGAGATCTGCCGGGCGCTGATGCGCCGCACGGAGGACGGCAGCGACAGCGGGCTGCGGCTGATCGCCGTACGCCACTGCATCGCCGCCGCGGCCCAGCCCGAGACCATCCAGGAGTGGCTCTCCGACGGCAGTGTGACCGGCGGGCCCGAGCTGGACCCGGAGCTGCGCTGGCGCATCCTCCACCGCCTCGCCGTCCTCGGCGCGACCGACGAGCGCGCCATCGCCGCGGAGCTGGAGCTGGACCCCAGCGCCACGGGCCGCGAGGGCGCGGCCCGCTGCCGCGCCGCGCTGCCCGACCCGGAGGCGAAGGCGGCGGCCTGGGAGCTGCTGTTCGGCTCGGACACGCTCTCCAACTACCTCTTCACGGCGACGGCCCAGGGGTTCTGGCAGCCGGAGCAGGCCGAGCTGGTACGGGAGTACATCCCGCGCTTCTACCCCGCGGCCGTCGAGCTGGCGGCCCGCCGGGGCCCGGCGCTGGCGGACGCGGCGGCGCGCCACGCCTTCCCCCTCCACGCGGTGGACGCGGAGACCCTGGCCCTGGGGGAGCGGTGTCTGCGCGACACGGAGATGATCCCGGCGCTCCACCGCCGCCTCGCCGACCAACTCGACGACCTCCGCCGAGCCCTCACCATCCGCACCCCCTGACCCCCTCTCCCCCGAGCCGAGCCCATCCGCCCTGCGAGGCGAACCCCCGTAGCCCTCGCTCAGCCCGTCCGTCGCGTGAGGCGACCCCTCTCAGCCCTTCCGGCGCCCCGAGTCCCGAATTCCAGCCCTGCCGGCGAGCTGGGCAGCACCACCTCACCTTCGCCGGCGGGCTGAGGAGCACCACCTCACCTTCGCTGGCGGGCTGAGGAACAAGACCAGCCCCGCCGGCGAGCTGAGCCGCACCACCTCACCTTCGCGGGCGGGCCGAGGCACAAGAACCAGCCCCGCTGGCGAGCTGAGCCGCACTACCTCACCTTCGCCGGCGGGCTGAGGAGCACCACCTCAGCCCCTCCGGCGAGCTGGGCAGCACCACCTCACCTTCGCCGGCGGGCCGAGGCACAAGAACCAGCCCCTCCGGCGATTGAGGAGCGGGGGTTCGGGGGCTGGCCCCCGACCGTGGCCCGCAGCATGCGGGAACCTGTGGACCAGGGTCCGTCCTCAAACGCCGGACGGGCTGCATCTTGCGGCATGCGGGAACCTGTGGACCAGGGTCCGTCCTCAATCTCCCCCAGAGCTGTCTCTGGGAGGTGCCCCCAGACGGACCGGGTGTGCCGGACGGGCCCGGTGTGCCGGGTGTGCCGGGTGTGCCGGACGGACCGGGTCCGCTGGGCGGGCCGGGGTTGCTCCGGGTCGACCGGGGCGCGGGGTCCCGCACCGCACGGGGGCGAGGGGCGGGGCCGCACCCAAAGAGGGGGGCTCCTCGTTGAACCCGGCGACCCCACCGGAGGTGAAGGACCTCGCATGCCCCCCACCCCCCTCGCCGGAGGCCCCCCCGGACCCGACGCCCTCCACCCCCTCCTCCGCACCGTCCTCCACGCCCTCCGCGACGGCGCCACCGAGCGCGCCGGCCCCCTCCCCCGGGGCGGCCCCGCCGAGACCGCCGCCCGGGTCCTCGCCGCCGCCACCCCCGTCCTCCCCGAACACGGCACCGGCCCCGCCGAGGCCCTCCACCGCCTCGTCCACACCCTCGCCCTCGGCGCCTGCGACCCCGCCCACCCCCTCTGCGCAGCCCACCTCCACACCCCGCCCCTCGCCCTCGCCGCCGCCGCCGACCTCGCCGTCTCCGCGCTCAACCCCTCCCTGGACTCCTGGGACCAGGCCCCCGCCGCCTCCGCCCTGGAGCGGCTCGTCACCGCCGCCCTCGCCGCCGAGGTCTTCCCGGCGGCACCCGCCCCGGACGCCCTGGTCACCACCGGCGGCACCGAGTCCAACCAGCTCGCCCTGCTCCTCGCCCGGGAGCGGCACGGCGCCGTCCGGGTCGTCTGCGGCTCCGGCGCCCACCACTCCGTACGCCGTGCCGCCTGGCTCCTCGGACTGCCCGAGCCCCTCACCGTCCCCGACGCCCGCGGCCTCGACCCCGCCGCCCTCGACGACACCCTGGCCCGTCTCCCCGGCCCCTGTCTGGTCGTCGCCACCGCGGGCTCCACCGACACCGGCCGCATCGACCCGCTCCCGGAGATCGCCGACCGCTGCGCCCGCCACCGCGCCGAACTCCACATCGACGCCGCCTACGGCGGCGGGCTCCTCCTCAGCCCCCGCCACCGCCCCCTCCTCACCGGCCTGGACCGCGCCCACTCCGTCACGCTCGATCTGCACAAGCTCGGCTGGCAGCCCGTCCCCGCCGGGCTGTTCGCCGTCCCCGACGGCGCCCTCCTCGCCCCGCTCGCCCTCACCGCCGACTACCTCAACCCCGGCGACGACACCGAGGCCGGCCTCCCCGATCTCCTCGGCCGCTCCCTGCGCACCACCCGCCGCGCCGACATCCTCAAGGTCGCCGTCACCCTCCGCGCCCTCGGCCGGAGCGGCCTCGCCCGACTGATCGACACCGTGATGGACCACGCCCGCCGGTTCGCCGCGCTGGTCGACGCCCACCCCCGGCTGGAGCTCTTCGAACCCCCGGCCCTCACCACCGTCCTCTTCCGCCCCACCGGCGCGGACGACGCACAGATCGCCGGAATCCGCCGGCACCTGCTCACCACCGGCAGCGCCGTCCTCGGCCGGGCCCGCGCCGACGGCCGGCTGTGGCTCAAGGCGACCCTCCTCAACCCCCACGCCACCCCCGGCGACCTGGACCGCCTGATCGAACTCGTGGAAGGCAGCACCCCCGATGACCGCCATGCCCCCCGCCGAACCCGACCAGCCCCATGACCTCGTGGGAGTGGGCCTCGGCCCCTTCAACCTCTCCCTGGCGGCCCTCGCCCACGGCGTCCCCGGCGGCCTCGCCACCGCCTTCCTCGAACAGCGCCCCCGCTTCAGCTGGCACCCGGGACTGCTGATCGACGGCGCCACCCTCCAGGTCCCCTTCCTCGCCGACCTGGTGACCCTCGCCGACCCGGCGAGCCCCTGGAGCTTTCTGCGCTATCTGCGCGGACGCGAGCGCCTCTTCCCCTTCTACTTCGCCCAGAACTTCCACATCCACCGCGCCGAGTACGACGCCTACTGCCGCTGGGTCAGCGACAGCCTCCCCGGCATCCACTTCGGCCACCGGGTCGACGCGGTCCACTGGAACCCGGAACGCGAACTCTTCACGGTCGACTTCACCCACCTCGCGGCGGACGGCGGCGACGACACCATCGGCCGCACCCACGCCCGCAACATCGTCCTCGGCGTGGGCACCGAGCCGTACATCCCCGAGGCGCTCCGCCCGCTCGCCGACGCCCCCGGCGTCCCGGTCATCCACTCCGGCGACTACCTCGCGCACCGCGCCCAACTGCTCGCCGCCGGCCATGTCACGGTCATCGGCTCGGGCCAGTCGGGGGCCGAGATCTTCCTCGATCTGCTCCGGCAGCGCCCCGCCGGGGCCGAGCGCATCCACTGGCTCGCCCGGACCGAGTCCTTCGCCCCGATGGAGTACTCCAAGCTCGGCCTGGAGCACTTCACCCCCGACTACACCCGCTACTTCCACGCCCTGCCCGAGCAGACCCGCGACCGGCTCATCCCCCGGCAGTGGCAGCTCCACAAGGGCATCGACGCCCGCACCATCGCCGCCATCCACGACGAGCTGTACCGCCGCACCCTGGACGGCGGCTGGCCGGACGCCGTCCTCACCCCCGGGGTCGCCGTGCGCACCGCCGGCCGGATCGCCACCACCCGGATCGAGCTCCATCTGGAGCACCGCCAGCAGTCGATCCGCACCTGCCTCGCCACCGAGGCCGTCGTCCTCGCCACCGGCTACCGCGAGCGCCCGCCCGGCCCGATGCTCGCCGGACTCGATCCGTACATGCGCCGGGACTCCTCCGGCCGCCCCCGGATCGACAGCGAGTTCCGGCTGCTCCTCGACGCCTCGGTGGCCGGCTCGGTCTATGTGCAGAACGCCGAGACGCACACCCACGGCATCGGCGCCCCCGATCTGGGGCTCGCCGCCTGGCGCAGCGCCTCCATCCTCAACTCGCTCACCGGCAAGGAGCCGTATCCGATGCCGCGCCGTACCGCCTTCACCAGCTTCGGCGTCGACCGCCGCCCCCCGGCCACCGTGCCGAGCCAGTCCACCCCCCTGACCCGTCTCGCCCCCGGAGTCTAGGAACATCACCGCCGCCCGGATGCGAGAGTGGACGGTACGCGGCCGGTCCGGCCGCACCCGTTCCGTACGAGGGAGCCCTCCGTGACCGCCGACGCACCCGCCCCCGCCGCCCCCTACGGCACCCCCGAGACCCCCAGGGTCGCCGTGATCGGCGAGGCCCGGCTGGAGGTGGACCCGGAGATCGCCAGGATCGGGGTCGTCGTCAGCGCCCGGGGTGTCGACCGGCGGGGCGCGCTCGACGATCTCACCCGCCGCAACGCCGCCGTGCTGGAGCTGATCAAGTCCTATGGGGACGCGGTGGAGAAGCTGGAGACCGGGGCGTTCTCCATCAGCCCCCAGCTGGCCCGGCACGGGCGCGGCGAGCGGGTGCGGGCGTACCACGGCAGTGTCCATCTCACCGCCGAACTGGGCGACTTCACCGCACTCGGCGAACTGACCACCCGGCTCGCGGATCTGGAGCTGACCCAGGTGGACGGCCCCTGGTGGGCGCTGCGCCCCGATTCGCCCGCGCACGGCGAGGCCCGCCGCACGGCGGTGCGCGAGGCGGTGCAGCGCGCCCGTGAGTACGCCGGCGCGCTGGGCGCCGGTCTGGCCGCCCTGGTGGAGCTGGCCGATCTGGGGGCGGAGAGCCCGGAGCCGTACGGCAGGCCGGGCGGGGGCGTGCCGCGGATGGCGGCCTTCGCGGGGGGCGAGTCCCTGGAGTCCGCGCCCGCCCTCGATCTCGAACCGCAGCGCCAGACGGTCCACGCGCAGGTCACCGCGCGCTTCACGATGACCCCGCCGAAGCTGTGACCGCCCCCCGGTGGAATTGCTCATCAGAGCGACCCTGCGCACAATTCAACACTTGTCAATAACCTTTCACGCAACGGTTGTTGAGTAGTCATGTGCGGCCAATTCTCTACCGGTCGGTAAGGCATAGTGTCGGACCATGCGCCGAGCGAAAATCGTCTGTACCCTGGGCCCAGCCACCGACTCGTACGACCAGATCAAGGCACTGGTCGAGGCCGGAATGGACGTGGCCCGCTTCAACCTCAGCCATGGTTCGCACGCGGACCACGAGGAGCGCTACCACCGCGTCCGCAAGGCGTCGGACGAGACGGGCCGCAGTGTCGGGGTGCTCGCGGACCTTCAGGGGCCGAAGATCAGGCTCGGGCGCTTCCGCGAGGGTCCCGTACTTCTCGAACGCGGCGACGAGTTCACCATCACGGTCGAGCCGGCCGAGGGCGACCGCTCTCTCTGCGGCACCACCTACCCGGGCCTGGCCGAGGACGTCACCGCAGGTGAGCGCATTCTGGTGGACGACGGCAAGGTCACCCTGGAGGTCACGGGCGTGGACGGCCCCCGGGTGCGGACCACCGTGATCGAGGGCGGGATGGTCTCCGACCACAAGGGGCTGAACCTCCCCGGGGTCGCGGTCTCCGTCCCCGCGCTCTCGGAGAAGGATGTCGAGGATCTGCGCTGGGCGCTGCGGATCGGCGCGGACATCGTCGCCCTCTCCTTCGTCCGCAGCGGCCGGGACATCGTCGATGTGCACCGGATCATGGACGAGGAGGGCCGCCGGGTCCCGGTCATCGCCAAGGTCGAGAAACCGCAGGCGGTCGAGAACATCGACGACATCGTGGCCGCTTTCGACGGCATTATGGTGGCCCGGGGTGATCTCGGTGTCGAAATGCCGCTGGAGCAGGTGCCGATCGTCCAGAAACGAGCGGTGAAACTCGCCCGGCGCAATGCCAAACCGGTCATCGTCGCCACGCAGATGCTCGACTCGATGATCGAGAATTCCCGGCCGACCCGCGCCGAGGCGTCCGATGTGGCCAACGCCGTCCTCGACGGCACCGACGCGGTGATGCTCTCCGGCGAGACCAGCGTGGGCAAGTACCCCGTGGAGACGGTCCGGACGATGGGCCGGATCGTGGAAGCGGCGGAGGAGGATGTGCTCGCCAAGGGGCTGCCGCCGCTGACCGAGCACAACAAGCCGCGCACCCAGGGCGGCGCGGTGGCCCGCGCGGCGGCGGAGATGGGCGACTTCCTGGGGGCGAAGATCCTGGTGGCCTTCACGCAGTCCGGGGACACCGTCCAGCGGCTCTCCCGCTACCGTTCCCCGATTCCGCTGCTGGCCTTCACCCCCGACCCGGCGACCCGCTCCCGGCTCACCCTGACCTGGGGGGTGGAGACCTTCCTCGGCCCCCATGTGGAGTCCACGGACGCCATGGTCGCGCAGGTGGACGAGGAGCTGCTGAAGATCGGCCGCTGCGAGCGGGGGGACACCGTGGTGATCACCGCGGGTTCGCCGCCCGGAGTCGCGGGCTCCACGAATCTGGTCCGGGTCCACCACATCGGCGAGGGCGATCCCTCGGTGTGATTCCTCGGTGTGAACGGCCCGCCAACGCGGGGAGGCCCCTCGGAAGAGGGGCCTCGGTGGTGACCTTGGAATTGCAGGTAAAGTACCCCGGGTGGGATTCGAACCCACGCTGGATGGTGTTTGAGACCACTGCCTCTACCGCTGGGCTACCGGGGTGCCCTTGGAAAAGAAGGATGGCGGGCACCCTTCGTGCCCCAACCATACAGGAGCTGGGTAGTCTCATGGGGAGCACCCTGCCTTGGAATGAGGAGCCCCGTGATCGCCCCCGACTCGCCCCAGCCCGCCTCCGGCGACGAGCCGTCGCCCGCCGACGAGGACACGTCGCACATTCCCCCGCTGACGACCCGTGTGGTGATCGCGGAGGACGAGGCCCTCATCCGGCTCGATCTCAAGGAGATGCTGGAGGAGGAGGGATACGCGGTGGTCGGAGAGGCCGGGGACGGCCGGCGGGCCGTCGAACTGGCCCGTGAGCACCGCCCCGATCTGGTCATCCTCGATGTGAAGATGCCGGTCCTGGACGGCATCTCCGCCGCCGAGAAGATCGCCGAGGAGTCCATCGCGCCGGTGCTGATGCTGACCGCGTTCTCCCAGCGCGATCTGGTCGAGCGGGCCAGGGACGCCGGGGCGATGGCGTATCTGGTCAAGCCCTTCAGCAAGAGCGATGTCGTGCCCGCCATCGAGATGGCCGTCTCCCGCTTCACCGAGCTGAAGGCGCTGGAGAAGGAGGTCGCCGACCTCTCCCAGCGGCTGGAGACCCGCAAGCTGGTGGACCGCGCCAAGTCCGTTCTCCAGACGGAGTACGGCCTGACCGAGCCGGCCGCGTTCCGCTGGATTCAGAAGACCTCGATGGACCGCCGGCTGTCGATGCAGCAGGTCGCCGAGGCGGTCATCCAGGACGCCGAGGAGAAGAAGGCGGCCAAGGGCCAGTAGACCCCGCGTACCGCACGACCGGGCCCGCACCCCTCCAGGGGGTGCGGGCCCGGTCGTGCCGTACACGCGTCCGCGTACCGGTCAGTCCTCGCCGAGATACGCCTTGCGGACCGACTCGTCCACCAGCAGATCCCGGCCCGTGCCGGAGAGCACGATGTTCCCGACCTCCATCACATGCCCCTGATCGGCGAGCGAGAGCGCGGCCTGCGCGTTCTGCTCCACCAGCAGGATGGTGGTGCCCTGGGACTTCAGCTCGCCGATGGTGGACATGATCTTCTGCATCATGATCGGGGAGAGCCCCATGGAGGGCTCGTCCAGCATCAGCAGCTTCGGCCGGGACATCAGCGCCCGCCCCATCGCGAGCATCTGCTGCTCACCGCCGGAGAGGGTGCCCGCCGCCTGCTTGCTGCGCTCGCCCAGGATCGGGAAGAGGTCGTAGGCGCCCTGGATGTCCTTCTCGATGCCCGCCTTGTCGGACCGGAGGAACGCCCCGAGCTTGAGGTTCTCCGCGATTGTCAGCCGGGGGAAGATGTGCCGTCCCTCGGGCGAGTGGGCGAGCCCCAGCGCCACGATCTTATGGGCGGGGACGGAGGCGAGCGGCTTCCCGTCGAAGACGATCCGCCCCCCGGAGGGCTTCAGCAGCCCGGACAGGGTGCGCAGAGTGGTGGTCTTGCCCGCGCCGTTGGTGCCGATCAGGGTCACGATCTGGCCGGCCTCGACGCTGAAGGAGATCCCCTTCACGGCCTCGATCTTGCCGTAGGCGACCCGGAGGTCCTCCACCTGGAGCAGTGCGGTCACTGGGCTTCCTCCTCTGCACCGGTGCCGGCGCCGTGCTCTGTTCCCGTACCGGCGCCCTGGTCCCCGCCCGCACGGGGGCTCTGCTCCCGTCCCGGACCGGTCGCCGCGTGCGCCTCGGCCGCCTCGACCTCGGCGACCTCCGCCGCGCCCGGCGCGCCCTCGAAGGGGGTGCCGAGATAGGCGGCCACGACCCGCTCGTCCCCCTGGACCGTCTCCGGGGTGCCCTCCACCAGCTTCTCGCCCTGGACGAGGCAGGCCACCCGGTCGCAGAGGTTGAAGATGAAGCGCATATCGTGCTCGATCACCAGGATCGCGATGCCCTGGTCCCGGATGGCGAAGATCAGCTCCTCCGCCGCCCGGGTCTCCTGCGGATTCATCCCGGCGGTCGGCTCGTCGAGCAGCAGCAGACCGGGATCGCTCGCCAGCGCCCGGGCGATCTCCAGCTTGCGCTGCTCGCCGTAGGGGAGATTGCGGGCGAGGTGGTCGGCCTTGTGCGCCAGACCCGTGAACTCCAGCAGCTCCATGGCGCGTTCATGGGACGCCGCCTCGGCCCGCTTGAACCCGGGCCCGCGCAGCAGCGCCGACCAGAGCCCTTCCTTCGTCCGGGTGTGCCGGCCGACCAGCACATTCTCCAGCACCGTCATATTGGCGAAGAGCCGGATGTTCTGGAAAGTCCTCGCCACTCCGGCCTTGGTGACCAGATGGGGCTTGGGCGGCAGTACGGCTCCCTTGTAGACGACCTTGCCGCGCGTGGGGACGTACAGGCCCGTGAGGCAGTTGAAGAAGGTGGTCTTGCCCGCGCCGTTGGGGCCGATGAGACCGACGATCTCGCCCGCCCCGACCGTCAGATCGACCGAGCGGACGGCGACGAGCCCGCCGAACTCCATGGTGACCCCGCCGGCCTCCAGCACGGGCACCGAGGGTCCATCGGTGGTGGTGGTCGTCATGGCGTCACGCCCCCGCCTTGGTGATGCCGACGCCGGAGCCGGGCAGGCCCTTGTCCGGTACGTCGAGCTGATCGGTCTCGTGGTACTCCAGCTGCGCCCGGCGGTTGGCGATCAGGCCCTCGGGGCGGAACCGCATCAGCAGGATCAGCGCGATGCCGAAGCCGAGGAGCTGGTAGTCCTGGAGGAACTGGAGCTTCGCCGGGATCATGTACAGCAGCGTCGCCCCGAGCAGCGGGCCGCTGACCGTGCCCATGCCGCCGAGGATCACCGCCGCCAGCAGGAAGGCCGAGTTGGGCGGCACCGGCCCGGCGAACTGGTACATCTCCGGTACGACGGTGTGCTGCACATGCGCCTGCACGGTGCCGGCGAGGCCCGCCAGGGTGGCGCCGAGGGCGAAGGCGATCAGCTTGACCCGGAAGCCGTTGATGCCCATCGCGGTCGCGGCGGTCTCGTCCTCGCGGATGGCGACCCAGGCACGGCCGATCCGGGAGCTGCCCGCGCGGCTGAAGACGATGACGACCAGCACCATCGCCAGCAGCATCAGCAGATAGTAGTTCCCGTAGGCGCCCAGTTCACGGCCGAGGACGTTGTGGGACTCCCCGAAGTTGTACCCGAAGAACTCCAGGTCCGGGATGTTGGGAATACCGTTGGGACCATTGGTGATCTTCGGTCCCGAGACCCCGTCGAGATTGCCCATCGCGATCCGGAAGATCTCGCCGAACCCGAGGGTGACGATGGCGAGATAGTCGCCGCGCAGCCGCAGCGTCGGGGCGCCGATGACCACGCCGAAGACGAGTGAGGCGACCGCGCCGGTGAGGACCGAGGCCCAGAAGGGGAACTGCACATCGAACGCCGACGCCGTCGAACCGGAGACCAGCGCCGCCGTGTACGCGCCCACACCCAGGAAGGCGACATAGCCGAGGTCGAGCAGACCGGCCAGGCCGACGACGATGTTCAGGCCCAGCGCGACCGTCGCGAAGATCAGGATGTTGACCGCGATCAGGGTGTACATGTCGGTGTTCTGGGTGAACGGGAAGACCGCGGCGGCGGTGAAGGCCGCGATCATCGTCACCTGGCGGTACTTCGCGGTGAGCGCCGACACCCGGGCGACGACCCCGGCCTTGATGAGCGCGGCGACGGCGAAGCCCACGGTGACGAGGTAGCCGGTGAACAGCTCCGGGTCCTCGGTGTCGATGCCGTAGGTCACCACATAGAGCCCGATGCCGAAGACCGCGACGATGATCAGGATCTCGGCCCAGGAGGAACGCTCCTTGGGGCGGGCGGCCTTGCGGGTGTCGTCGGGCAGCCCCAGGGCGACCAGGGGGACCGCCGAGGCGACGGCGGCGACGAAGCCGCCGGGTTCGAGGTTGACCACCCCGCCCAGCTGCACGGCGATGGCGACGACCGTGAACCAGGTGGTGCCGAACGCGCCGAGCGCGGCCATTCGCAGCGCCTGCGAGGTGCCGGTGGGGGCGATTCGGCGGAGCCCCTTCACACCCAGTGCGGCCAGCGCGTAGAGGGTGACGAGCACCCCGGCCGCCAGGGTCAGGACCTGAAGGCCGCCCGGGTAGCCGTAGACGGTGAGATCCCCGGGGAACTCGGAGGTGTAGGTCCAGGCCAGGAAGGTGCTCGCGATGGTGGCGAGCCCTCCGGCGGCGATGATCCTGTGCAGCGTGGCGGCGCGGGCGGCGGACGCTCCGGTGTTCTTCCCGTCGGTGTGCCGGCCCGTGCCGGCGCCCGTGTTCTTGGTGGCTTCGGTGTCTTTGGTCATCGCTCTCACGCCCGATCCGCGACGCGCTCACCGAGCAGGCCCTGCGGCCTGACCAGGAGCACGACGATGAGAAGGACAAACGCCCAGACGTTGGACCAGGCGCCACCGCCGAGCTGCTGCATTCCGGGGATCTCTTCGATGTACGCGATCGACAGCGACTCGGCGAGCCCCAGCACGACCCCGCCGACCATGGCGCCGTAGATGTTGCCGATGCCCCCGAGGACCGCGGCGGTGAAGGCCTTGAGCCCGAGGATGAACCCCATCTCGAAGTTGATCTGCCCCTTGTCCAGCCCGTAGGCGACCGCCGCGACCGCCGCGAAGGCGGCGCCGATGGCGAAGGCCATCACAATGATCCGGTCGGTGTTGATGCCCATCAGCTTCGCGGTGTCCGGGTCCTGGGCGGTGGCCTGCATGGCCCGTCCGCTGCGGCTGCGGGAGACGAAGAAGCCGAGGGCGAGCATGCAGAGCGGGGCGAGGACGAAGACGAAGGCGTCGGCGCGCTGGATGGTGAGGTGATCGGTGATGTGGAAGGACTCACCGGTGAACTGCGGGAAGCTCCTGGCCTTCTTGGCGTCGGGGTAGAAGCCCCAGACCAGCTGCTGGAGGGCGATGGAGAGACCGATCGCCGTGATCAGCGGGGCGAGCCGGGGGGCGCCGCGCAGGGGCCGATAGGCGAATCGTTCCGCCGCGGTGGCGACGGCCACGGAGGCAAGGGCCCCGCCCGCGATCATCAGAGGTATCGCCACCAGGAGCGATACTCCGCTGGGGAGCCAGATGTAGACGGTGAGGGCGCCGAAGCCCCCGATCATGAATATCTCGCCGTGGGCGAAGTTGATGAGCTGGACGATGCCGTAGACCATGGTGTACCCGATGGCGATGAGACCGTAGAGGGCACCCAGGGCAAGGCCGTTCGCCAGCTGTTGCGGCAGTTCGTTCACCGCAGAGCCTCCGATGAGCGTGTCGGATATGACGACGCGCGAGGGCGCTGTTTGCGCCCTCGCGCGGCTGGTTCAGGGATTGCGGTATCGAGGGGCCGGAGTCAGTCCTCGAAGGTGACGCTCTTGAGGTCGGTCCACTTGCCGTTCTTGACCGTGTAGACGCTGAGCTGCTTGTTGGTGGTGTCGCCGAACTCGTCGAAGGAGACCTGGCCGGTCACGCCCGAGAAGGAGACCTTGCCCATCGCCTCGGTGACCTTGGCGCGGGCGTCGCTCGGCAGCTTGCCGTCGTTCGCCGCGACCACGGCCTTGACGGCCTGGATGATCGACCAGGCGGCGTCGTAGGAGTAGCCGCCGTAGGAGGCGTACGGGTCCTTGTAGCCGCCGGCCGCGTAGTCCGCGACGAACTTCTTGGCGGTGTCCAGCTTCTCGATCGGGTAGCCGACGGCGGTGGAGAGGTCACCGTCGTTGGACTCGCCCGAGGCGCTGATGTAGGCGGGGTCGTACATGCCGTCGCCGCCCATGGTCGGAACCTTCGCCCCGGCCTTCTTGATCTGGTCGGCGAGGAGGCCGCCCTCCGGGTACTGGCCGCCGAAGTAGACCGAGTCCGCGCCGTCCGCCTTGACCTTGTCGGCGGTGCTGGAGAAGTCGGTCTCCTTCACCGTCACATGGTCGGTGCCGACCACCTTGCCGCCGAGGCGCTTGAACTCGGCGGTGAAGATCGCGGCGAGGCCGGCGCCATAGGTCTGCTTGTCGTCGACGACGAAGACCTTTCTCTTCTTCGCGTCGTTGTAGAGGTACTGCGCGGCGAACTTGCCCTGGATCACGTCCGTGGTGGCGGTGCGGAAGAAGGTCTTGAAGGGCCGCTTCTTCTCGTCCTTGCCCCAGTCGTCGCCCTGGGTCAGCGCCGGGTTGGTGCTGGCCGGGGAGACCAGGGTGAGGCCGGCCTTGTCGAAGTCGCCCTGCATCGACTGCGCGACACCCGAGTTCATGGGCCCGACCGCGCCGAGCACATCCTTGTCCGCCACCAGCTTCTGGGCGTTCGCCTGCCCCGACGCCGGGACCGCCTGGTCGTCGAAGGCCTTTATCCTGAACTCGACGCCGGGGACCTCGTTGTTCTTGTTCGCGGTCTTGACCGCGAGGTCCACGGAGTTCTTGATGCCCTGGCCGATCGCGGAGAGGGAGCCCGTGAGCGGGCCGTCCATACCGATGACCACGGTGGTCTTCCCGCTGTCGCCGTCGGAGCCCTTGTCGTCGTCGCGCGATCCGCAGGCGGTGAGAGTGAGTGCTCCCGTGGTGACCACGGCGGTGAGCATGAGCAAGGAACGGTTGCGCACGATAAGTCCTTTCCCTGGCGCGGCCCCTCCCCTGAGGTGCCGTTTGGTCGCCGGGCCGTACGGAGGTACAGGGCCGTGCTGACAGCGCCCGGCGGCGCGGTGACTGGCCGTGACTCTAAGCGCAGCGACTGGAGCGGGGCACTACGGATGTCAGGATGTGACGTTCTTGTTATGCCACGGCCAAATCCCGACGGCTGGAGTGGGGCGGATCGGGCGTTGCGCCATTTCAAACCTCTGTTCAAAACGCCTGAACTCCCAGTTCCACTAAGGGCCTTCAGTGGATCTTGGTACTGACACCCCGGAGTGCGCGCACGTCGGGCGGAAGGGGGCGGGGGAGGGTTCGGAGGTGGTCGGGTCTCCCGCGCGCGATTCCGCGACGACTACGGGGAGTTATTTTTCGGGCGCCCGCTCCGATGGCCGCCGATCCCCGGGAGCGCTCCCGGAACCGGCTCCGGGCACTCCGCGCAAGGGAGGGGACAAGAGGATCATGAGAAGGGCCTCCGGCGGCCGGTTCGCGCCATGGAGATCTGCTGAAGCGTATGTCAGAGCATTACGTTCGGTGATCTACCGCTGAGGGGCGGCTGACCCCCGCTGCCGTGCTGCGCTGGGCGAACGGTCCGGCGAAACGGAGCCGGGCCCGTTCCGTCGCGCCGGTTCCGGGCGGGGCTTTCCGGCCGCGTCCGCCCGTGTTTTCGGCCGTGTTCGCCCCTCCGGGGGGCGCTCGGGCGGGCCGGACGGGCGGACTTGGTGTGATGGGGCTCCAACCGCACCTTCCAGACGCCGGGGACCCCGCTGATGATCTATGTGGCCTTCGCCTGCCGGATTCTGCTGATCGGGGTCTTTCTGACGGCCGTCGCGGGGAAGGCGCGCAGCCGGACGGCGTTCGCCGCGTTCGAGCGGTCCCTGGCGGGACTGGGGCTCCTGCCCGCGCGGCTGTCGCGCGCGGTCGCGGTTTCGGTGATCGCGGCGGAGTCCGCCACGGTGGTGCTGCTGGTGCCCGCGCCGACCGTGCCCCTGGGGTTCGCCCTGGGCGCGCTGCTGCTGCTCGGCTTCAGCGCGGGCATCGCGCTGGCGCTGCGCCGGGGGCGGCGCGCCCCCTGCCGCTGCTTCGGCGCCTCCGCGGCCCCGCTGGGCCCCGTCCATGTGGTGCGCAATCTGCTGCTGGCCGCCGCGGGCGCCGCCGGGGCCGTCCTGGTGGCCGCCGGGCCGGCGGACGGCTGGCCGCCGCACCCCGGCGGGGCCGCCATCGCCTGTGCCTCGGCGCTGGTCGTGGTGGTGCTGACGGTCCGGCTCGACGATCTCACCGAACTCCTCCGCTGACCGGCCGGCCCCGGCGCCCGCGCCGTCCGGCCCGTGCGTCTCCGGCGGCGGGCGTGGCGGCCCCCCCCCGGACGTGGCGGCCCCCCGGGCGGATCAGCCGGTCGGGGCCCCGGTGCCACTGCCGGTGCCCGCGGGCGCGGCGGGCGCGGCGTCACGGAGCAGACAGGTGAGCCGCGCGGTGCACACCCGCTTCTGCTGCTCATCGGTGATCACGATCTCGTACGTCGCCGTCGTGCGGCCCCGGTGCACCGGGGTGGCCACCCCGGTGACCAGCCCCGAGCGCACGCCCCGGTGGTGGGTGCAGTTGAGGTCCACACCGACGGCGATCCTCCCGCTGCCGCCGTGCAGCATCGACCCGATCGACCCCAGAGTCTCGGCCAGCACGGCGGAGGCGCCGCCGTGCAGCAGTCCGTACGGCTGGGTGTTGCCCTCCACGGGCATGGTGCCGACGACCCGCTCGGCGGAGGCCTCCACCACTCTCAGCCCCAGCCGGCTGCCCAGATGGCCCGCCGAGAAGAGTGCGGGCAGATCCACGCCGAGCGCGGCGTACTCGTCGATGACCTCTTGCGGGAACTTCACAGCGGACTGCTCACCCATGGGGCCCGGCTCCGATCCGATTGCGTGATGTGCGCGTCCCCACCGTCCTATCAGATGCCTGAGCAGACGCTTAGTGACTGCGTCACATTCCCGCCCGGCGAATTGATCACACCCCGGGACCGGGGCCGGGGCCGCCGGCGCCGGGCCGGGCCGGCTCGAACCGCACCACCACGGACTTGCTCGCCGGGGTGTTGCTGGTGTCCGCGGTGGAGTCCAGCGGCACCAGCACATTGGTCTCCGGGTAGTAGGCCGCCGCGCAGCCGCGGGCGGTCGGGTAGTGCACCACCCGGAACCCGGGTGCCCGCCGCTCCACCCCGTCCTTCCACTCACCGACCAGATCGGTGTACGAGCCGTCGGCGAGGCCCAGCTCCCCGGCGTCCTCCGGGTTCACCAGCACCACCCGCCTGCCGCCCCTGATGCCCCGGTAGCGGTCGTCCAGGCCGTACACCGTGGTGTTGTACTGATCGTGCGAGCGCAGGGTCTGGAGCAGCAGCCGCCCCTCGGGGACCCTCGGGTACTCCACGGGCGCGGCGGTGAAGTTGGCCTTCCCGGTCGCCGTGGGGAAGCGGCGCTCGTCGCGCGGCGCGTGCGGCAGGGCGAAACCGCCCGGGCGGGCGATCTTCGCGTTGAAGTCCTCGAAACCGGGCACCACCCGAGCGATGCGGTCGCGGATCGTCCCGTAGTCCCGTTCGAACTCCTCCCAGGGTGTCGTCGAACCCGGACCGAGCACCGCCCGCGCCAGCCGCGCCACGATCGCCGGCTCGGAGAGCAGCCGGGGACCCGCCGGGGGCAGATTCCCGCGCGAGGCGTGCACCATGCCCATGGAGTCCTCGACGGTCACCACCTGTCGCCCGCCCTCCTGCACGTCCTTGTCGGTGCGCCCCAGGGTGGGCAGGATCAGCGCCCGCCGGCCGGTCACCGCGTGGGAGCGGTTCAGCTTGGTCGAGACATGGACCGTCAGCCGGGCCCGGCGGATCGCCGCCTCGGTCACCTCCGTGTCGGGCGACGCGGCGACGAAATTGCCGCCCATCGCGAAGAAGACCTTCGCGGTGCCATCGCGCAGCGCGCGGATCGACCGCACGACATCCAGACCGTGCCGGCGCGGGGGAGTGAAGTCGAATTCCTTCTCCAGGGCGTCCAGAAAAGCCGCCGAGGGGCGCTCGAAAATGCCCATCGTGCGGTCGCCCTGGACATTCGAGTGCCCGCGCACGGGGCAGACACCGGCGCCGGGGCGGCCGATATTGCCGCGCAGCAGAAGGAAATTGACGATCTCGCGGATGGTGGCCACGGAGTGCTTGTGCTGGGTCAGTCCCATCGCCCAGCACACAATCGTCCGCTCCGACTCCAGCACCATCGCGAGCGCCCGCTCGATGTCGGCGCGGACGAGGCCCGTCGCGGTCAGTGTCTCCGCCCAGTCGGCGGCCCGCGCCGCCGCGCGGAACTCGTCGTACCCGTGGGTGTGGGTGCGCACGAACTCCTCGTCCACCGCCCCCGGGGCGGCGCCGGACGGCCGGTCGCCCCCGACGTCCGCCGCCTCCGCCGTGTCCCTCGCACCCGCCGTGTCCGCCGCCTCCAGGATCAGCTTGTTCAGCAGGCGGAAGAGGGCCTGGTCGCCGCCGATCCGGATCTGGAGGAAGAGATCGTTGAGGGCGACGCCCTTGAGCATCCCGCGCGCCGTCTGCGGATTCCGGAACCGCTCCATCCCCGCCTCGGGCAGCGGGTTGACCGAGATGATCCGCGCGCCGGCGGCCTTGGCCTTCTCCAGCGCCGAGAGCATCCGCGGGTGGTTGGTGCCGGGATTCTGCCCCGCCACGATGATCAGATCCGCCTGGTGCAGATCCTCCAGCGACACACTGCCCTTGCCGACGCCCAGCGTCTCGGTGAGGGCCGAGCCGGAGGACTCGTGGCACATGTTGGAGCAGTCGGGGAGGTTGTTGGTGCCGAACTCGCGGGCGAAGAGCTGGAGCAGGAACGCGGCCTCGTTGCTGGTGCGGCCCGAGGTGTAGAAGAGGGCCTCGTCGGGGGAGTCCAGCGCGGTCAGCTCCTCGGCGATGATCGCGAACGCCCGCTCCCAGGTGATCGCCTCATAGCGGTCGGCGCCCTCCGGCAGATACACGGGCTCGGTGATCCGCCCCTGCTGGCCCAGCCAGTAGCCACTGCGGGCGGCGAGGTCGGCGAGCGGATGCGCGGCGAAGAAATCGGGGGTGACCCGGCGCAGGGTGGCCTCCTCGGCGACCGCCTTCGCGCCGTTCTCGCAGAACTCCGCCGTATGGCGCCGGTCCTCCTCGGGCCACGCGCAGCCCGGGCAGTCGAAACCGTCCTTCTGATTGACCTTGAGCAGGGTCCGGGCGGTCCGCCGCACCCCCATCTGCCGCTGGGCCATCCGCAGCGTGTGCCCGATCGCGGGCAGGCCCGCCGCGGAGTGCTGGACCCCCGAGACCCGGGGCGCGTCCTGGATCGGATCGTCTGCGGGCGGCTTACCGGTCATCGGGCTCTCCTTTGCGGGCGGACACCTGCTCCGGGCGGTCCCCGTCCCCGCACGGACTCTCCCCGTGCGGTCACCGCCGGGGACCCGGCGGCCGCGCGTCCGTACACGCTGTGCGGACGCGCGCGGGCGGCGGAGTGCGAGAAGCCTCCTCCACCCACTGTCGATCCTGTCACGGCCCGCTGACAACGGCTCCGCCGCGGCCGGTGTGGACGGCATTGTCAGTGGTCCGTGGCAGGATCGTCCCCGTGGCTGAGACAGCGTCGAAGAAGACCCCAGACGACAACCGTCCGCGCCTGCTCCTCATGGACGGGCACTCCCTGGCGTACCGGGCGTTCTTCGCGCTGCCCGCGGAGAATTTCTCGACCGCGAGCGGTCAGACGACCAACGCCGTCTACGGCTTCGCGTCGATGCTGGCGAACACGCTGCGCGACGAGGCGCCCACCCATTTCGCGGTGGCCTTCGACGTGTCCCGCAAGACCTGGCGCTCCAAGGACTTCCCCGAGTACAAGGCGAACCGCTCCGCGACCCCCGATGAGTTCAAGGGCCAGGTCGAGCTGATCGGCGAGCTGCTGGACACGATGAACGCCGCCCGTTTCGCGGTCGACGGCTTCGAGGCCGACGACATCATCGCCACCCTCGCCACCGAGGCCGAGGCGGCGGGTTTCGATGTGCTGATCGTCACCGGCGACCGGGATTCCTTCCAGCTCGTCAGCGAGCACACCACCGTGCTCTACCCCACCAAGGGCGTCTCCGAGCTGACCCGCTTCACCCCGGAGAAGGTCCAGGAGAAGTACGGACTCACCCCCGGGCAGTACCCCGACTTCGCCGCCCTGCGCGGCGACCCGTCCGACAACCTCCCCGGCATCCCCGGCGTCGGCGAGAAGACCGCCACGAAGTGGATCAACCAGTTCGGCTCCTTCGCCGAGCTGATCGAGCGGGCCGACGAGGTCAAGGGCAAGGTCGGCCAGTCGCTCCGGGACCACCTGGAAGCCGTCAAGCTCAACCGCCACCTCACCGAGCTGGTGCGCGATGTCGAGCTGCCCAAGTCGGTCGCCGAGCTGGAGCGCGCCCCCTACGACCGCAGCGCGCTGAAGGGCTTCCTGGAGGTCCTGGAGATCCGCAACCCCAGCCTGCGCGACCGTCTGCTCGCCGTCGACCCCGGGGCCCGGGAGGACGAGCCCCCGGTGCCCGACGCCGGAGTCGAGCTGGACGGCACGGTCCTGGCCACCGGCGAGCTGGGCTCCTGGCTGGAGCGCCACGGCGGGCAGCCGCTCGGTGTGGCGACCGTCGCGAGCTGGGCCCTGGGCGTGGGGAGCGTCAGCGAGGTCGCCCTGGCCGCCGCCGGCGGCCCGGCCGCCTGGTTCGACACCACCCGGCTCGACGAGGCCGACGACCGGGCCCTCACCGACTGGCTCGCCGATCCGGCCCGCCCGAAGGTCCTGCACAGCGCCAAGGACGCGCTGCGGGTCTTCCCCGAGCACGGCTGGCACATCGACGGCATCGTGATGGACACCGCGCTCGCCGCCTATCTCGTCAAGCCCGGCCGACGCTCCTTCGCCCTGGACACCCTCTCGATCGAGTACCTCCACCGCGAGCTGGCCCCCGCGGCGGCCGACGGCCAGCTGGCCTTCGGCGCCGACGACGAGCACGCCGAGGCCGATGCCCTGATGGCCCAGGCCCGCGCCGTCCTCGACCTGGGGGACGCCTTCACCGAGCGGCTCGGCGAAGTCGGCGCGGCCGAGCTGCTGCACGACATCGAGCTGCCCACCTCCCTCCTGCTGGCCCGGATGGAGCGCCATGGCATCGCCGCCGACCGCGCCCATCTCGAAACCATGGAGCAACTGTTCGCGGGCGCGGTCCAGCAGGCCGTGAAGGAGGCCCACGCGGCCGTGGGCCACGAGTTCAACCTCGGCTCGCCCAAGCAGCTCCAGGAGGTCTTCTTCGGTGAGCTGAACCTCCCCAAGACCAAGAAGACCAAGACCGGCTACACCACGGACGCCGACGCGCTGGCCTGGCTCGCCACCCGGACCGACCACGAGCTGCCGGTCATCATGCTGCGCCACCGCGAGCAGGCCCGGCTGCGCTCCACCGTCGAGGGTCTGATCAAGACCATCGCGGCGGACGGCCGGATTCACACCACCTTCAGCCAGACCGTGGCCGCGACCGGCCGGCTCTCCTCCACCGACCCGAATCTCCAGAACGTCCCGGTCCGCACCGATGAGGGCCGCGCCATCCGCCGGGGCTTCGTCGTCGGCGAGGGCTTCGAGTCGCTGATGACGGCCGACTACAGCCAGATCGAGCTGCGGGTGATGGCCCATCTCTCCCAGGACGAGGGCCTGCTCCAGGCCTTCACCTCCGGTGAGGACCTGCACAACACCGTGGCGTCCCAGGTGTTCGGCGTCGAGACCTCCGCGGTCGACGCCGAGATGCGCCGCAAGATCAAGGCGATGTCGTACGGACTGGCCTACGGGCTCTCCGCGTTCGGCCTCTCCCAGCAGCTGAACATCGAGGCCGGTGAGGCCCGCGCCCTGATGGACACCTACTTCGAGCGGTTCGGCGGAGTGCGGGACTACCTCCACCATGTGGTCGACGAGGCCCGCGCCTCGGGATACACGGCGACGATGCTCGGCCGCCGCCGCTACCTCCCCGACCTCAACAGCGACAACCGCCAGCGCCGCGAGGCCGCCGAGCGCATGGCGCTGAACGCCCCGATCCAGGGCACCGCGGCGGATATCGTCAAGATCGCGATGCTGAGGGTGGACGGGGCGCTGCGCGAGGCGGAGCTCTCCTCCCGGCTGCTGCTCCAGGTCCATGACGAAATCGTGCTGGAGATCTCCCCGGGCGAGCGCGCGGAGGTCGAGAGGATCGTCCGCCGTGAGATGTCGTCGGCGGTCTCGCTGAGCGCTCCGCTCGATGTCTCGGTGGGTGTGGGGCCGGACTGGGAGTCGGCCGCGCACTGACCCGCGCCGTGGATCAGGGTGCCGGAGCGGTCAGACCCGCTCCGGCACCCGCTCCCGCAGCCGCATGACCCCGCCGTACAGCAGCAGTCCCACCGCGAGCCCCGCCCCGGCGCCGAAGCAGGCCGTCGGGATGACGGCGAGCGGTGAGTCCCAGGGCCCGGATCGCTCGTACCAGCGCACACAGCGGTCGACGGCTCCGAGCAGGGCACAGGCGCCCAGCAGTGCGGCCACCATCCGACGGCCGCGCCGGTCGAGCACGGGCACGGACGGCGGCGGGCCGGAGAGTGAGCGCTCGCGGAGCACGGGCCGGGCGAACCAGCCGATCACCAGCAGCGCCAGCGCCGAGGAGCCGTACTGCGCGATCTGATGGCCGCCGAACCCGGCCACCGACTCATTGAGCACGGGCATCAGCCGGGTGCCCCAGCGTCCGTGGTGGGTGAAGGCGTCCCAGACGACATGGCTGGAGGCGCCGAGCACCGCCGAGAGATAGAAACGCAGCGCGTACCCGGGGGAGAGGTTCCGCCGCCCGCCGTCCAGCCAGGCGTGCACCGGCCCCTGACGGCCGGAGGGGAGCAGGGCCAGCAGGGGGTCGCGGATCAGCAGCCACATCGCCACCAGTGCGGCGGTGATGGCCGCGTCGACGGTGAACAGACCGAGGAGTCCATGGGTGAACCGCCCGAACTCCATCGCGCCCGGCACCGCCGTCGCCGCGAAGAACGTCATATCGGGGGAGAGCGACCCCATGATCAGCGCCGAGGCGACCAGGGGGCCCCGCCCGGTTCCGTCCCTCCGGATACCCGGCAGCACCGCGGCGGCGTGGCTCAGCGTGAAAGGCATACGTCGTGATCCCCCTGTGACGCCTGTTGATTGATTTCGATCTTCCGGGATCGACGCTGCTCAGTATGGGCGATCAAGTCGGATCGGGAGTTCGCACGCATGCGCCATGGCGAACCGGTGAAAGCCGGTCAAGGCCAGGTGTTCCGCGGCCGACGGGTGCCGTAGGGTCACCTGAGGAATCGCCCGTTATCGCACAGGGGAGCGCGGACAGCCGCTTTCGGGGAGGGAAGAAGACGTATGGCAGCCCAATTCGGCCGACGCCTGCGCAAGGGAGCCACCACCACCGCCATCGCGGCCGCCGCTGTCGCGGCGCTCTCCGCCTCACAGGCGCCCGGGATCACCCATGCCACGCTCGGTGGCGGCGACGGCAGCCCGGGACAGGGCGCCGCCGACACCGATCCCGCGTCGACCGACGGCTCCGCCACGGGCAACTCGCCGTATCACACGGATCTCCCGCCGCTGACGACCCCGGACAGACCGGGTAATTCCCCCCATCTCCCGGCCCATGGGCCGTCGGAGTCCGGTATACCGGCGACCGTCCTCTCCGCCTACAAGAAGGCCGAGAAGACCATCTCGGCCTCGGACCCCGGCTGCCATGTCCCCTGGCAGCTGCTCGCCGCCATCGGCAAGGTGGAGTCGGGGCAGGCGCGGGGCGGCAAGGTCGACGGCAACGGCACCACGTACTCCCCGATCCTCGGCCCCGCCCTCAACGGCGTGGGCTTCGCGAACATCTCGGACACCGACAACGGCGCGTACGACAGCGACACCACCTACGACCGCGCCGTCGGCCCGATGCAGTTCATCCCCTCGACCTGGGCCACCTGGGGACAGGACGCCAACGGGGACGGCCGCAAGGACCCCAACAACATCTACGACGCGGCCCTCGCCGCGGGCCGTTACCTCTGCGCCGGTGACCGCGATCTGACGGACGCGGCCGACCTCGACCGGGCGATCCTCTCCTACAACCGGTCCCGCGAGTACCTCCGCACGGTGCTCTCCTGGTTCGAGTTCTACAAGACCGGTACCCACGAGGTGCCGGACGGCACGGGCGAGCTGCCCGACTCCAGCACCCCCGACTCCGCGTCCGGCTCCGGTACGGGTGCCACCGGCTCCACCGGCACCTCCACGGACAACAGGACCAAGTCGGCCGGCTCGGACTCCCCGGCCAAGAGTCCCGGGAAGAAGCCGGCCCCCTCGCCGAAGCCGGAGAAGCCCGGCGGCGGGACCACGGGCAAGCCCACGCCCCCGCCGGCCACCAAGCCGCCCACGACGCCCCCCACCACCCCGCCGGCGCAGGCGCCCGTCACCCGCGTCGAGAACGCGGGCACCGGGAAGCTCACCGCCATGGCCGGACGTGCCTTCGCCGAGAAGGTCACCGTGCGGGTGCGGAACTCGCTGGGCCGCGGCGTCGCCGACCAGTCGGTGCGCTTCGAGATCGTCGGTGCGACGGACACCCGCTTCCAGGGCGGACGCCGGGTCGTCGTCGGCACCACCGGCAAGGACGGCAAGGTCACCGCACCCGCCCTCACCGCGGGCGAGGAGACCGGGAACTTCTCCGTACGGGCCACGGCCCCCGGCCACCGGGTGCCCGCCGCCGAGTTCACCGCGAAGGTCACCCCCCGGGCCGCCGACCGGCTCACCCGGGTCGGGGACGCTCCCCTGACGGCCGCCGCGGGCGCGGAGTTCACGGAGGCCGTCGAGGTCAAGGCCGGCTACCAGGGCGGCATCGCCCCCGGTGTCGGAGTCACCGCCACTCTGATCAAGAGCGATCAGGACCCGGCGGAGAACGACAAGGGCCCCCTCTTCAAGGACGCCGACGGCAAGCCCGTCCGCACCCTCACCGGCCTCACCACCGGCACCGATGGCACGCTCAAGCTCCCGAAGCTCCTCGCGGACGGGGAGCCGGGCACTTTCCTGCTGCGGCTCACCGCCGTCGGCGGTGCCACGGTGACCATCGAGCTGACGGTGACCCCGCCCGCCTCCTCCGCCCCGCCCGCCCCGTCTCCCTCTTCGTCGCCCACGGGCTGATTCCCACCTCCTTCTCCACCCGCCGCCCCTGTGCCGCCACGGCACAGGGGCGGTGCGACGTGTTCTCATCTCGCGGTCCGGTTGCTACGGTGCCCAGCCCTGACGTCGCGTCAGATCCCTCTGGACCCGATTCCCCGGGAGGCCGAGCATGCGTGCCCTCGTCGCCGCCGCCATCGGACTGGCCGCCGCCTTCGCCCTCGTCCTCACCCTCACCGCCGTCGGCTCACCCCCGGGCGAGACCTCCCCCGAACCTCTGCTGACGACCGTCCCCGGCCCCAAGAAGTAGACGGGCCGGCCATGCACCGCCGCGCCGGCCTCGTCCTCCTCGCCCTCGCCGTCTTCTGCGCCGCCCTCTCCCCGCTGCTGCGCTGGTACGCCTTCCCCCGGCTCGCCAAGGTCCCGCCCGGCCAGTACCAGGAGATGGTGCTGGAGGCGAGGCCCGCGACCCTCCTCGACTACAGCACCCTCCGGGCCGAGCAGGTGGAGAAGGTCACCATCGTCCAGACCCTCAAGGGCAATGTGGAGGAGTCGGAGAGGATCGAGCGCACCGCCGGCCGCGATGTCGTCGTCTGGGACGCGCTCTCCCATGTGCAGGGCCCCGACGGCAGGACGGTCTCCCAGATCCCCGAGCGGTATGTCTTCGACGCCCACACCCAGGCCCCGGTGCACGCCCCGGGCGAGATGGTGGACGGGACCCCGGTCCGCCGCGAGGGCATCGAGTTCAAATGGCCCTTCCTCACCGAGAAGCGCGCCCACCTGTACTTCGACGCCCAGACCCGCACCTCCGCCCCCATCCACTACCGGGGCACCCGGGACTTCCGAGGGCTCAGCGTCTACTACTTCGAGCAGACGATCCCCTGGACCAAGGTCCCGTACCCCAGGAAGATGCCCATCCCCGGTATCGACGCCTCCACCCTGGAGAAGAACACCGGCACCACCCGCTGGTACACCACCACCCGCATGTTCTGGGTCGACCCGGTCACCGGGGCCCCGGTCAACGGAGAGGAGATCCACCGGGAGGAACTGCGCGGCGGCACCCTCCTCGGCGGCCGTGACAGGGTCACCGCGTTCGCCGGTCATGTGAAGATGCGCCCCGACTATGTCGACCACACCGTCGAACTGGTCAAGTCCCAGCGGCTGCTGGTGCTCCTGCTGACCTCCTTTCTCCCCTGGGGCCTGCTGCTGTCGGCCGGCGCCCTGCTGACGCTGGCCCTGGTCCTGGAGGCCCGCGGCCGGCGCCCCGGTCCGCCCGCCCCCGAGGGCGAGCCCCCTCCCCCCGACCTCCTCCCTGCCTGAGAACCCTCCCCGGCCCGCACCCCTCCCTGTCTGAGAACCCCCCGGCCCGCACTCCTCCCTGTCTGAACCTCTCCCCTCCCGGCCCCTTCCCCGCCCGCGCCCCTCCCTTCCCGAGGCCGCCGCCCCTCGTCTTCCCTTCCCTCTCCTCAGCCCCGCCCTCCGCCGCCCCGGGCGGCTCCTTCCCCGCCCCCGGCCGCTCCGGCCCGACGCGCCTTGGTGTGGCGGGTCGGCTCCGCCGTGGCAGGGTCCTCCGGCCAGGGGTGCCGGGGGTATCTGCCGCGCAGCTCCGCCCGGACCGCGCGGTATCCGTCCCTCCAGAACGAGGCCAGATCCGCGGTCACCGCCGCGGGCCTGCCCGCCGGGGAGAGCAGATGCACCACCACCGGCACCCCCGCCAGCCGGGGTGTCTCCCGCAGCCCGAACAGCTCCTGGAGCTTCACCGCCAGCACGGGCTGCGCCCCGCCGTACTCCACCCGTATCCGCGACCCGGTGGGGACCTCGATCCGTTCCGGCGCCAGCTCGTCCAGCCGAGCCGCCTCCCCGCTCGCCCACGGCAGCAGCCGCTGCAGGGCCTGCCCCGCCGGAATCCGCCCCAGATCGGCCCGCCGGCGGGCCCGCGACAGCTCCGGTTCGAGCCACTCCTCCGTGCGCTCCAGCAGCGCGGCGCCGGACACATCGGGCCAGGGCGCACCCAGCTCCCGGTGGAGAAAGGCGAGCCGTTCCCGCAGCCCGCGGGCATCCCGTGTCCAGTGCAGCAGCCCCAGCCCCTCGCCGCGCAGCCCGTCGAGGAGCGCCTCGCGCACCAGCGCGGGCCGAGGGTCCCGCAGAGGGCGCACCGACAGCTCGATGGCCCCGAGGCGCCGCACCCGGCGGGCGAGGACATCCCCGTCCTCCCAGCGGACCTCCTCACCGGAACCGAGCAGAGGGGCCGCGGCCGAGCGGGCCCCGTCCTCGTCCATCGCGGCGGCGAGCCGCACCCGGGCGGACGCGGCGGTCGCCGGCCGGTCGGCGACCGCCACCGCGAGCCAGGGCGCGCCGCGCAGCACCGAGCCCGCCCCGACCTCCGCCCCGGTGCCGGAGGCCATGAGGAACCCGCCCTCACCCCGGGCCCTCGCCACCCGCTCGGGGAACGCCAGCGCCGTGACCAGCCCCGCCACGGCGTCGTCACCGGCCTCCGTCCGCCGCCCCCGGTCCGGGGCTCCCGGGCCGCCACCCGGCCGGTCCGCCGTGGAGGAGGAGAGGGACGACATCAGCCGCCGAGCCTCCGTCCGCCACCGCGCCCCATAGGCGTCACCACCCCGGCGAGCCGTCCGCCAGGCCCCCGCGAGGTCGTCGCCGTACTCCCTCGGAGGCTCCTCGCTGAGCAGGGCGACCACCTCGGCCGCCCGGCGGGCCCCGACCTCGGAGGCGCCGTCGATCAGCGCCCGGGCCAGCCGGGGGTGCAGCCCGAGCCGGGACATCCGTATCCCCCGCTCGGTGGCCCGGCCGTCCGGGCCGACCGCGCCGATCGAGGTCAGCACCGAGCGCGCGGCGGCCATCGCCCCGGCCGGTGGCGCGTCCAGCAGCGCCAGCCCGGCGGCCGAGGGGTCGCCCCAGCAGGAGACCCGGAGAGCGAACGCGGCCAGATCCGCGATCCTGATCTCCGGCAGCGGGAAGCGGGGGCGGCGGACGTCGTCCGCCGGGGCCCAGCAGCGGTACACGGTCCCGAAGGCCTCCCGGCCGGCGCGCCCGAGCCGCTGGGTCGCACCGGCCGCCGACACCGGCACCGTCGCCAGTGAGCCCAGCCCCCGCGCGTGATCCATGCGCGGCTCACGCGCCAGCCCCGAGTCGACGACGATCCGCACCCCGGGCACCGTCAGACTGGACTCCGCGACCGATGTGGCCAGCACCACCCGCCGCCCCTCACCGCCGCGCAGCACCGCGTCCTGCACCGCGGCCGGCGCCCGTCCGTGCAGCTGGAGCACCTCGGCGCCGACCCCTTCCAGCATCCCGGCGGTCCGGGCGATCTCCCCGGTCCCGGGCAGAAAGCAGAGGACATCGCCCTCGTGCCGGTCGAGCGCCAGCCGCACCGTCGCCGCGACATGCCGCAGCAGGGCCGGATCGACCCAGGTCCCATGGGCCGGCCGGATACCGCCGGGCGGAGGCGCGTGGAGGAACCGGGAGCCATGGCCCTCGCCCGCGCCACGCACCACGGGCGCGGGCCCCGAGCCGTCCAGCACGGTCAGCAGCTCCGCCCACGCCTCCGCGTCGCCGGTCGCGGAGGCAGCGATCAGCTGGAGATCCGGGCGCAGGGCCGCCCGCACATCCACCAGGAACGCCATGGCGGTGTCCGCGTCCAGATGCCGTTCGTGGCACTCGTCGAGGAGGACCACATCGACGCCGGGGAGTTCGGGATCGCGCTGGAGCCGCTGCAACAGAACACCGGTGGTGACCACCTCGACCCGGGTCGAGGGCCCGGCCCGCCGCTCGCCGCGCACCGTGTACCCGACCTCGCCGCCGGTCTCCTGGCCCAGCAGCCATGCCATCCGCCGTGCCGCGGCCCGCACGGCCATCCGGCGGGGCTCGGCGACCAGCACCCGCCGCCGCGGCCCCGTCCCGGTCAGGCCGGCCAGCGCCAGGGGCACCAGCGTGGTCTTGCCGGTGCCGGGTGGCGCGTACAGCACAGCGGTGCCGCGCTCCTCCAGTGCGGAGAGCAGCTCGGGCACGGCGGTGCGCACCGGCAGGCGGTCGAGTGCGTCGGTTCGGATCATGGCTTCAGTCTCGTACGGTCCGGCCGGCGGTGCCCCGAGCCGTCCACAGGGGCGATGCGTTCATCGGTTTGTATGACCGCTTGTGCCACATTGGACCGCCCGGACCGCCCGGACCGCCCGGACCGCCCGGACCGCATGGACTTCCCGGACCACGCGGGCCGCACGGACCGGTGGGGCGGCGCGAGCCAGGACCCGCGCCGCCCCACCGGACCGCCTCACCAAACCGGTCCGGACCCTCAGTCCCGTACGCACACAAAGATCGCCGTACCCGGGATCAGATTCCCCCGCAGCGGGGACCAGCCGCCCCACTCCTGGCTGTTCCAGGCGGGCCACTCCGGCTCGACCAGGTCCAGCAGCCGGAAACCGCCGGCCACCACATCGCGCACCCGGTCCCCCACGGTCCTGTGGTGCTCCACGTACACCGCGCGGCCCTGCCCGTCCTGCTCCACATAGGGAGTGCGGTCGAAGTAGGACGCCGAGACGCTCAGCCCCTCGGGCCCGGGCTCGTCCGGGAACGCCCAGCGGATGGGGTGGGTGACCGAGAAGACCCACCGGCCGCCGGGCCGCAGCACCCGGCGCACCTCCGTGAACACCGTCACGGGATCGGCGACGAAGGGCACGGCCCCATAGGCGGAGCAGGCGAGGTCGAAGGAGCCGTCGCGGAACGGCAGCGCCGTCGCGTCCGCCTCCACCAGGGAGAGGTCCGCGCCGATCCGCAGCGCGTGCTGGAGCTGGCGGTGGGAGAGATCCAGCGCCACCGGCCGCGCGCCCTGGGCGGCGAGCCAGCGGGAGCACTGCGCCGCGCCCGCCCCGATCTCCAGCACGTCCAGCCCCTTCAGGGACTCCCGTGGACCGAGCAGCTCCGCATCCGCCTCGTCCAGCCCCTCGGGCCCCCAGACGAAGCGGTCGTCCCCCAGGAAGGCCCCGTGCTCGCTCTGGTACTCATCGGCGTTCCGGTCCCACCAGCCGCGGCTCGCCCGGCTGCTCTCCGTGTCGTCGGCGTCACGACGGGTGGCTTCGGGGTCGGGGTCCGCGATGTCCGCGGCGTCTTTGATGTATTGGCTCATCATCACCGTCGTTGTAGTTTGCGTTCAGGCACAGCCCAAAGAGCAGCCGTTGTGGCCTCTGCAAACACTAGTTGTGCCGGGTATGAGACGTTCTGCCCCGGGTGTGCGCCTTCGCGCATTGACCGTGTCCGGCTGCCCCCGTATGCTACAAGTTGCGCTGCGGGCCTGCGTGCCTCAGACAGAGTAGGCCGCGCTCGCATCTGTATGTATGTCCCCTCGGTTTGCGAGGCGCCTCCAGGCGGTTCGTCTCCGGATCACTCCGGAAGCGGCGGTCAGGTGGGTGCTTCCACGGCTGTCCGGCTTCTTGCAGCTGCGATACGGGCTCACGGCGTAGCAGTACCTACGACTTCAATGTCCGTACCGGAGCCCTTTCCCACATGACGAGCAGCACCGAGACCACCGCCACTCCGCAGGTAGCGGTCAACGACATCGGTAACGAGGAAGCCTTCCTCGCCGCGATCGACGAGACGATCAAGTACTTCAACGACGGCGACATCGTCGACGGCGTCATCGTGAAGGTCGACCGGGACGAGGTCCTGCTCGACATCGGTTACAAGACCGAAGGTGTCATCCCGAGCCGCGAGCTCTCGATCAAGCACGACGTCGACCCCAACGAGGTCGTCAAGGTCGGCGACGAGATCGAGGCCCTTGTTCTCCAGAAGGAGGACAAGGAAGGCCGCCTGATCCTCTCGAAGAAGCGCGCCCAGTACGAGCGTGCCTGGGGCACCATCGAGAAGATCAAGGAAGAAGACGGCATCGTTACCGGTACCGTCATCGAGGTCGTCAAGGGTGGACTCATCCTCGACATCGGCCTGCGTGGCTTCCTGCCCGCCTCCCTCGTCGAGATGCGCCGTGTCCGCGACCTCCAGCCCTACGTGGGCAAGGAGCTCGAGGCCAAGATCATCGAGCTGGACAAGAACCGCAACAACGTGGTCCTGTCCCGCCGTGCCTGGCTTGAGCAGACCCAGTCCGAGGTTCGCCAGACCTTCCTCACCACCCTCCAGAAGGGCCAGGTCCGTTCGGGCGTCGTGTCCTCGATCGTCAACTTCGGTGCCTTCGTGGACCTGGGTGGCGTCGATGGACTCGTGCACGTCTCGGAGCTGTCCTGGAAGCACATCGACCACCCCTCCGAGGTTGTCGAGGTCGGCCAGGAGGTCACCGTCGAGGTTCTCGACGTCGACATGGACCGCGAGCGTGTCTCCCTGTCGCTGAAGGCGACGCAGGAAGACCCGTGGCAGCAGTTCGCCCGGACCCACCAGATCGGCCAGGTCGTTCCCGGCAAGGTCACCAAGCTGGTTCCGTTCGGCGCGTTCGTCCGTGTGGACGAGGGCATCGAGGGTCTGGTCCACATCTCCGAGCTGGCCGAGCGCCACGTGGAGATCCCGGAGCAGGTTGTCCAGGTCAACGACGAGATCTTCGTCAAGGTCATCGACATCGACCTTGAGCGCCGTCGCATCAGCCTCTCGCTGAAGCAGGCCAACGAGTCCTTCGGCACCGACCCGGCCTCGGTCGAGTTCGACCCGACCCTGTACGGCATGGCCGCGTCCTACGACGACCAGGGCAACTACATCTACCCTGAGGGCTTCGACCCGGAGACCAACGACTGGCTCTCCGGCTTCGAGACCCAGCGCGAGGCCTGGGAGACCCAGTACGCCGAGGCGCAGTCGCGCTTCGAGCAGCACCAGGCTCAGGTCATCAAGTCCCGCGAGGCCGACGAGGCCGCTGCTGCCGAGGGTGGCACCGCCGCTCCGGCCGCCGCGCCCGCCAGCGGTTCGTACTCCTCGGAGTCGGACGACAACTCCGGCGCCCTGGCGTCGGACGAGGCGCTCGCCGCCCTTCGCGAGAAGCTGGCCGGAGGCCAGAGCTGACGCTCTGCACCGGCTGACGGATAGCTGACGGTAAGGCCCGCTCCCCCTGGGGAGCGGGCCTTACCGGTTCTCCGGCGCTCCCCGGGCCCCTCCGGCCGGACCGCCGCGCGGGCACACCGGCCTCCGCCGCCCCCGGGGTGTGTATTCCGGGTGAGGGGGGAATGCCCCTGTGCTACCGCGTGTTGTCGGTTAGGAACACGAGGAGGAGCGGTAATCGTGCTTGATCCGCAGGATTTGTACGAATGGGAGCCGAAGGGCCTCGCGGTCGTCGACATGGCGCTCGCGCAGGAGTCGGCCGGCCTGGTCATGCTGTACCACTTCGACGGATACATCGACGCGGGCGAGACCGGCGAGCAGATCGTCGGCAATCTGCTCGACACACTGCCCCACCAGCTCGTGGCCCGCTTCGACCACGACAGGCTGGTGGACTACCGTGCCCGCCGCCCGCTGCTGACCTTCCGGCGCGACCGCTGGACCGGGTACGAGACCCCGGGCATCGAGGTCCGCCTCATCCAGGACGCCACCGGAGCGCCCTTCCTTCTGCTGTCGGGCCCGGAGCCCGATGTGGAGTGGGAGCGGTTCGCCGCGGCGGTGGCCCAGATCGTGGAACGGCTGGGAGTGCGCCTCTCGGTCAACTTCCACGGCATCCCCATGGGAGTCCCGCACACCCGCCCGGTGGGCCTCACCCCGCACGGCAACCGCACCGACCTGATGCCTGGCCATCGCAGCCCCTTCGACGAGGCCCAGGTCCCGGGCAGCGCGGAGTCGCTGGTGGAGTTCCGGCTCATGGAGGCCAATCACGACGTGCTCGGTGTGGCCGCCCACGTACCGCACTACGTCGCCCGCTCCTCCTACCCGGACGCCGCGCTGACCGCCCTGGAGGCCGTCACGGCCGCCACCGGACTGGTCCTCCCCGGTGTCGCCCACGCGCTGCGCACCGAGGCGCACCGCACGCAGAACGAGATCGAGCGCCAGATCGGCGAGGGCGACGAGGAACTGATCGGACTCGTCCAGGGACTTGAGCACCAGTACGACGCCATGGCGGGCGCCGACAGCCGGGGCAGCCTGGTCGCCGAACCCGTGGATCTGCCGTCGGCCGACGAGATCGGTCTCGAATTCGAGCGCTTCCTCGCGGAGCGCGAGGGCGACTCCTGACGGCCGGCCCCACGGACCCCTGCCCGGAGCCGGAAGGACTAAGCTGCCGCTCATGCTGTCCGTAGGTCTGACCGGTGGAATCGGCGCCGGCAAGAGCGAGGTCTCCCGGCTCCTGGAGTCGTACGGAGCGGTGCTGATCGACGCCGACAGGATCGCCCGCGAGGTGGTCGAGCCCGGCACCCCGGGGCTGGCCGCCGTCGTGGCGGCTTTCGGCGAGTCGGTCCTCGCCCCCGACGGCACTCTGGACCGGCCGAAGCTCGGCGCGATCGTCTTCGCCGACCCCGACCGGCTCGCCGCGCTCAACGCGATCGTGCACCCGCTGGTCGGGGCGCGCTCACAGGAGCTGGAGCGGGCGGCGGGGCTGGAAGCGGTCGTCGTCCACGACGTCCCCCTGCTCACCGAGAACGCGCTCGCGGACCGGTACGACCTCGTCGTGGTCGTGGACGCGAGCGTGGAGACCCAGCTCGACCGGCTCGTCGGGCGGCGCGGAATGACGGAGTCCGACGCGCGGGCGCGGATGGCGGCACAGGCCACCAGGGAGCAGCGGCGCGCCATCGCTGACCTTGTGATCGACAACGACGGTCCCCTGGAGCAGCTGGAACCGCAGGTGCGACGGGTGTGGGCGGAGCTGACCCGGCGGGCGGAGCGGCGATCCGGCTGAGCCCGGCCCCGTAACAGCGCGTTCCGTGACAGGGGCTCACAACAGCCCCTGACCGTACCGGAATACCTCTCCCGTGACCTGTGTTGGAACGGTGCGGCGAGGGGAAGGATTCCGTTGTGCCCAAGAGCAACCCGGAGACGCACGTCATCGACTACCGCGCGGCCGAGCGGCTGCTCGCCGCGCGGGACCCGCGTGGTGCCGTGAAGCTGCTGGACTCGGTCATCGCGGCCCATCCCGAGAACACGGCCGCCCGGCTGCTCCGCGCCCGCGCCTTCTTCGCCGCCGCCCAACTGCGGCCGGCGGAGCTGGAATTCGCATGGGTCCTGGAGCGCGAACCGGACAACGCCTTCGCGCATTTCGCCCTGGCCCGCACCTTCGAGCGCGCCGGCCGGCCCGGGCAGGCGCAGCGCCACTACCGTCTCGCGGCGGCGCTCGACCCCAGACCGGAGTATCTCCGCGCGGCCCGTTTCGACCCGGACGGCAAGCCCTAGGGGCCGGGTTCCCGCCCCTGCCCGGGGTCCGGCGGGCGGCGGTCGTGGACCGGTTCGTACGGTGGGATGTCCCGGCCGGGCTGATAGTGCGGGCCCTGGCGGACATGGCGGACGATGATGAACAGATCGACCAGGACGATCAGCAGGATCACCCCGCACAGCGCGGCCCAGCCGGGGTGGCCGGAGAGCGCGAAGGCCACCGTCCCGGAGGTGGTCCAGATCAGTCCCCAGACGGCCAGCCAGAAGCGCATCCGCAGAGGGCTGCGGGCGGTGATCGGTTCACTTCCCGTGCGCACGGTCCATTCATCTCCTTCTCCAGAGTGCACCCTCGCCTCCTCCCGGCGCGCCCCCGCGCGCTCCCGTGCCGCTCCGCGCCGGCGCGGCGGCGGAATCTGGTCTTAAGCCTCATACCGGGCATACGGTGGAAGAGGGCGTCCGGCTCGACCGAAGGGGGTGCCCTGATGATCGAGACGCTGGTGATCGCCTGTGTGGCGGTCGTACTCGGTGCTCTGGCGTACGCGACGGCGGCGGCCAGGATCGTGAAGCAGTACGAACGCGGTGTGGTCTTCCGTCTCGGACGGCTCCACGGGGGCGTCAGAGGCCCCGGATTCACCATGATCCTTCCCGCCGTCGACCGGCTCCGCAAGGTCAATATGCAGATCGTGACGATGCCCGTGCCCGCGCAGGAGGGCATCACCCGGGACAATGTGACGGTCCGGGTCGACGCGGTGGTCTACTTCAAGGTGGTCGAGGCGGCGGACGCGATCATCAAGGTCGAGGACTACCGGTTCGCGGTCTCCCAGATGGCGCAGACCTCGCTCCGGTCGATCATCGGCAAGAGCGATCTGGACGATCTGCTCTCCAACCGCGAGAAGCTCAACGAGGGGCTGGAGCTGATGATCGACAGCCCGGCGATCGGCTGGGGGGTCCAGATCGACCGGGTCGAGATCAAGGATGTGTCGCTGCCCGAGGCGATGAAGCGGTCGATGGCCCGGCAGGCGGAGGCCGACCGGGAGCGCCGGGCCCGGGTGATCAACGCGGACGCGGAGCTCCAGGCGTCGAAGAAGCTGGCCGAGGCGGCCGGGGTGATGTCGAAGGAGCCGGCCGCGCTTCAGCTCAGGCTGCTTCAGACGGTGGTGGCGGTCGCGGCGGAGAAGAACTCCACCCTGGTGCTGCCGTTCCCGGTGGAGCTGCTCCGCTTCCTGGAGCGGGCGCAGCAGCAGCCCCAGCAGGCGCAAGGTGGGTCCCCGGCGCAGGCGGTGGAGCAGGAGCCGGGGCGGGAGCGTGGTGGTACGGAGGAAGTGGAGCCGAGCCCTCCGCCGCCGCACGCGGCCGAGGCCGGACCCGGACAGGACGAGGGCCCCGCCCTGGAAGCCCCGGAGTCCTGGGGATCGGGTGACCGCCCGGCGGTCACCGGGGGCGCGGCGGCCGACCCGGCTGATCCGGGGCACGTGCGGCCCCTCCCTCCGGCCGCCTGACCCTCGCGGCCCCGGCCTCGCGGCCCCGGCCTCGCGGCCCCGGCCTCGCGGCCCCGGCCTCGCGGGGGTCTGAGCGGCATGCACGGGCCTCGTGGGGTGGAGTCGATCGCCTCGGGCTGTCGCGGGTGCGAGCCGGCTGCTCCGGGCTTCCGCGGGCGCGAGAGGAATGCCCTGACCGCTCGCCGGTTGCGAGGCGGGCGCCCTGGCCTGTCACCGGTTCGAGCGGTACGCCCCGGGCCCACCGATTCGAGTGGAACGCACCCGGCCCCCGCCGGTTCGAACAGGGCGAGCCGGCCTTCCCCGCTCGTCGCGTGGGGCCGAGCCACCCGAGGCCCGTGGACCCCGTGCCCCTGCCCTTGCGCCCGGACCCACGGGATGCCCGCGCCTCCCGCCGCCGCGCGAGCCGGACCACTCACCACCCGCCGCGCGAGCCTGGCCCCTGGCCGAGGCGCGGACCGGCGCCGATGATGACGCGCCCTTCCGGCGCCGCCCCCTTCCCCGGCGTCACGCGGTCCGGGAGCACACGGCCCGGCGTCACGTGGTCCGTCAGGCCGCGCGGCACCAGCGGGAGACCCCTCCGACCAGGCATTCCGCCCCGGATCGACGTCGTTGTCAGACCCCACCCGTAAGGTCGTAGGTCCGTTGTCCCGATACGCATCCGACGGTGGGAGGTGGCCCGCATGACAGCCGAGACGGCGCCCTCTCCGTCCGGTCTGCCCGGCCTGTTCGGTCTGTCCGGTCGCGCCGCGGTCTTCCTGCCGTCCGCGCTGCCGCGCGAGGGCAGGATCGCCTTCTGGAACCCCGGCGGCGAACCCCTCGACGACGCGACCGGGGAGATCACCGTCGTCCGGCACACCGGCCCGGAGCCCGTCCCCGCCGCCCCCGCGCCGCAGGACATCCGCGAGCATTCCGTACCCGCCCTGCTGCTCCCGGTCGCGGAGGCCCTGCCGCTGCTGATGCGCGCCCGCCGCCATCCGGCCGCGCACCCCGCAGCCGCCTGCTGGGGTGCCGCGGCGCTGCACGCCCTCCATCTGGTGGCGCGCGGCCGGCTGCTCCCCGGCCTGACCGGGGCCGACGAGGACGCCTGGCGCGCCGGTCCGCTGGACGCCGACGACATCGCCCAGCTCAGAGCGATCGCCGCCGCGATGCCCCACGAGGCCCACGCCGTACCGATGCCCGCCTCCGGGGCACCATCGGCGGGCCCCCTCCGGCTCCCCGAGCCGGAGGCGCTGGTCCGTGCCTTCTTCGACGCGGTGGCGGACACCCTTCCCCGCACCCCGGCGGCGGCCTTCGCCGCGGGCGCCCCGTTCGCCGCCGAGGCGCCCCAGCGGCTTCCGGGGGCCCGGGAGTGGGCCGCCGAGGCCGCGGCCGGGATGGACGCGGGGGTGCGGGTCTCGCTGCGGCTCGATCTCTCGTCCCTGGAGCTCTTCGACACCGCCGCCGAGGACGAGGGCCACGGGAGCGGACGGAGCGCGGCCGCCGCCGTCGTCCAGGTGCACAGCCTCGCCGATCCCACTCTCGTCACCGACGCGGCACGGCTCTGGGCGGCCGACGGCGACGAACACCTCGGGCCGCGTGCCCGTATCGACACGGTGCTCGCACTGCGCCGCGCCGCCCGGGTCTGGCCTCCGCTCGCCGGGCTGCTGGAGCGGGATGTCCCCGATGTGCTCACCCTCACCGAGGACGAGCTGTACGAACTGCTGGGCCCCGGAGCGGCCCGGCTGGCCGCCGCGGGGGTGGCCGTGCACTGGCCGAGGGAGCTGGCCCGGTCCCTCTCCGCCTCCGCCGTGGTGCGTGCCGCCGCCCCCGGCTCGGCGACCGACGGCACCCCTTTCTTCGACAGCGCGGAGCTGCTGAAGTTCAACTGGCAGCTCGCTCTCGACGGAGACCCGCTGACCGAGCGGGAGATGGATGCCCTGGCCGAGTCGCACCGGCCGGTCGTGCGGCTGCGGGACCAGTGGGTGGTGGTCGACCCGGACCTCGTGCGCAAGGCCCGCAAGCGCGAGCTGGGCCTGCTCGAACCGGTCGACGCGCTCGCCGTGGCGCTGACCGGCACCGCGGAGGTGGACGGCGAGACGGTACCGGCGGTGCCCACCGGCACCCTGGCGGTGCTGCGCGACCGCCTCACCGGGGGAGCGGCCCCGGTGCCGGCCCCCGAGGGCCTCCAGGCCACCCTGCGGGACTACCAGCTGCGCGGGCTCGCCTGGCTCGACCTGATGACCTCGCTCGGGCTGGGCGGCTGTCTCGCCGACGACATGGGCCTCGGGAAGACCGTCACCGTGATCGCCCTCCATCTGCACCGGGCACACCCGGCCCCCACCCTGGTCGTCTGCCCCGCCTCCCTCCTCGGCAACTGGCAGCGAGAGATCAACCGGTTCGCCCCCTCCGTCCCGGTCCGCCGCTTCCACGGCGCGGACCGGACGCTGCCCGGTGCCGGTGCCGGTGCCGGTGCCGGTGGTGGCTTCGTGCTCACGACCTACGGCACGATGCGCACCAGCGCCCCCCGGCTCGCCGCCCAGAGCTGGGGGATGGTCGTCGCCGACGAGGCACAGCACGTCAAGAACCCCTTCTCCGCCACGGCCAAGGCCCTGCGCACCCTCCCGACTCCCGCCAGAGTCGCGCTGACCGGCACCCCCGTGGAGAACAACCTCTCCGAGCTGTGGGCCCTGCTCGACTGGACCACCCCCGGTCTGCTGGGCCCCCTGAAGACCTTCCGCGCCCGGCACGCCCGGATCGTCGAGCTGGGCGAGGACGACGAGGCGGTCGAGCGGCTCTCCCGGCTGGTCCGCCCCTTCCTGCTGCGCCGCAGGAAGTCCGACCCGGGCATCGTGCCCGAGCTGCCCCCCAAGACGGAGTCCGACCACCCGGTCGCGCTCACCCGCGAACAGGCCTCGCTGTACGAAGCGGTGGTACGGGAGATGATGGCGGCCATCGGGAGCGCGGAGGGGATCGCCCGCCGCGGACTGGTGATGAAGCTGCTGACCGACCTCAAACAGATCTGCAACCACCCGGCGCAGTTCCTGAAGGAGCGCGGCGGTCCGCCACGGCCGGCCTCCACGGCCACCCGCCCCACCGCTCCCCGGAACCCGCCCGGCGGCAGGGGCCCGAGGCTGGCGGGGCGCTCCGGCAAGCTCGCCCTCCTCGACGAACTGCTGGAGACCATCCTCGCCGAGGACGGCTCGGTCCTGGTCTTCACCCAGTACGTCTCCATGGCGCGCCTGCTCTCCGAGCACCTCACCTCCCGGGCCATCCCCTCCCAACTGCTCCACGGAGGCACCCCGGTCGCCGAGCGGGAGCGCATGGTCGACCGCTTCCAGTCCGGGGGCGTGCCGGTGTTCATCCTGTCCCTCAAGGCAGCGGGCACGGGGCTCAACCTCACCCGGGCCGGCCATGTCATCCACTACGACCGCTGGTGGAACCCCGCAGTGGAGGAGCAGGCGACGGACCGGGCGTACCGCATCGGCCAGACCCAGCCCGTCCAGGTCCACCGGCTGATCGCGGAGGGCACCGTGGAGGACCGCATCGCCGGGATGCTCGCCGCCAAACGCGCCCTGGCGGACGCGGTCCTCGGCTCCGGCGAGGCCGCGCTGACCGAGCTGACCGACCACGAGCTGGCCGATCTCGTCTCCCTGCGGAGGCCCTCATGACCCCGCCCGCCACCCCGGGTCCGCACGGTGACCGCCGTGCGTCCAGCCGTCCGCGGACCTCCTCCACGCGCCGCCGCGCGGGCTCCCCGGGGGACGACCGGCGCCGCACCTTCCCCGCGCCGGAGCCCCTGCCGCCCGGCGGGACGGCGTCGAGCTGGTGGGGAAACGCCTGGGTGGAGGCGCTGGAGGACACCGCTCTCGACCCGGCCAGGCTCGCCCGCGGCCGCGCGTACGCGGGGCGCGGCCAGGTCGACGCGATCACGGTCACCCCCGGCCGCGTCACCGCCTATGTGCACGGCAGCAGACCGCGCCCGTACCGCACGGAGATCCGCCTCCGCACCCTCTCCGACGAGGAGTGGGAAGGCTTCCTCGGCGCCGCCGCCGCCCGCCCCGACCACATCGCCGCACTGCTCGACAAGGATGTGCCGCACGCCCTGGCCGGCGCGGCCGATCTGCTGCCCATGGCGGGCGACCTGATCCCCGACTGCTCCTGCCCCGACGACGGCTACCCCTGCAAGCACGCCGCCGCCCTCTGCTACCAGACCGCCCGGCTGCTGGACCAGGACCCGTTCGTGCTCTTCCTCATGCGCGGCATGGGCGAGCGGGACATCCTCGCCGCGCTCGCCCACCGCAACGCCATCCGGTCGGCCGCCGAGCGGGCCGCCGTCGCCGCGCCGTCCCCCGCGACCGTCCCGGCCCACGAGGCGCTCGCTCCCCGGGTGCTCCCCGCCCTGCCGCCCCCCTTCCCGGCGCCGGCCCAGCCGGGCCGTCCACCCGCCTACCCCCACGCGGCGGGCGCGCCCGACCCGCTCGCGCTCGATCTCCTCGCCGGTGAGGCGGCGGCCCGCGCCCTGGCCCTGCTCACCACCGGTATCGACCCCATCGCCCGGCTCACCACCTGGCAGGACGCGGTCCGCCTCGCCGCCGCCCACCCCGGTTCCGGGCTCACCGCGTCCACCCGTGCCCTCTACCGCGATCTGGCCGGGGCGGCGGACCGTACACCCACCGAACTGGCCCGGGCGGTCGCCGCCTGGTGCCAGGGCGGCGGTCCCGCCCTCGATGTGCTGGAGGAGCCCTGGGACCCGCCCGCAGGCCCCTTCGACCGGGCGCGGCCCGCCCTGGCCGCCGCCGACTTCCCGGACTTCCGCCCCTGGCGCAACCGTCTCTCCACCGCCTCCCTCCAGCTCCGCTTCGGCCGTGACGGACTCTGGTACGGCTACGAGTCCGATAGTGGGCGCGAGGACTGGTGGCCCCGCGGCACCCCCGACACCGACCCCGTCGGGGTGCTCACCGCCCTGCTCGACCGGTGAAGCCTCCCGGGAGCGGGCGCGCCGCCGACGCCTCCCGGGAGGACCGTCCGGGGGGCGCTGACGCGACCGGGAGGCGATCGGTTCCGCCGGGGCGGGCCGCGCACTCGATGGAGTGAAAGGGACCGGCCGGATGGGCCCAAGCGGTGCGGGAATTCGTTGTCCGGATGCGGGCGGGTGCCCGCGCACTTCTCCGGAAAGCAGGAAACCCCATGAGGCAGCTCCACCGAAGAGGTCTGGCCACCGTGATGCTCACGGGCGGCGCGCTCGCGATGGCCGGACCGGCCCAGGCCGACGCCGTCGCCGACGGCGGCACGGCCGGTTCGCCCGGGGTGATCTCGGGAAACACGGTGCAGCTGCCGGTCCATCTGCCGGTCAGCGTCTGCGGCAACACGGTCAATGTGGTCGGCCTGCTCAACCCGGCCGCCGGCAACACCTGCGAGAACACCTCGCGCGGCGACCAGCCCCCGCCGGGCTCCTCGGCGAACGGCGGCGGAGCCGTCGCCCAGGGAGGCGCGGCGAACTCCCCGGGAGTGGACTCCGGGAACAGCCTCCAGCTCCCCATCGATCTGCCCGTCAATGTCACGGGCAACTCGGTCAACGCGGTCGGCCTCCTCAACCCCGCCGTGGGCAACACCTCGGCCAACGTCCCCGCCGAGCCGACCGCCCCCAAGCCGCCCACCCGCCCGGCACCCGTCACCCCGCCGAAGACCGTCCCGCCGCCGGAGACCGCCGTGCCCCCGCGCGAGCCGGAGGCGCCGGCGGCCGTCACCCCCGCCGACTCCGGGCCCTCACCTGCGTCCGGACCCACCCGGGTGCTCGCCGAGACGGGAACCGGCGACGGAGTCGGTTACGCGGTGCCCGCGGGCGCTGCCCTGCTGCTGGCCGGTACGGCGCTCCTCCGCCACGGACGCGGGAGCCGCCGGGCCGAGAGCTGAGCACTGGGCCGTGCGCGCGTCACCGGTCCGCGCGGCTCCGGGCGCGCCGGCAGCCGGGGCCCGGGCCGGAGCGGAAGCGGGGGCGGGGGCGGGGGCGGGGGCGGGGGCGGTTCAGCGCACGCTCGGGGCCGCCGCCTCGATGAACTCCGACAGCGTCTCACGTGCCTGCTCCGAGCGCTGGGAGCGGTCGTCCTCGTCCGGCGCCTCGTGCATGCAGTTCGTCACCTCGAAGGCCGCCGAGGCGAGCTCCAGTGTCTGGGCGTCGTCACACACCAACTGGACCCTCACCAGCGCCTGATGGGCGCTGGAGCGCAGTTGGTAGGAGCCGATCCTGGCCTCCTCGGCCGCCGGGCTGCCCGGGGCGTCCAGCGCGCGGTGCCAGCGGTCGTTCTGGCCGCGCCGGTAGTCCACCAGGGCGCCCGCGAAGGCGCTGTACGCGGCGATCCGGTCCTGGCGCAGCTGTTCGGCGCGGGTGAGCGCGGCGACCCGCTCGGTCGTCCTGCTCTGGAACACATGGGTGATCACCGAGCCGAGCAGTGTGCCGATGACCGCGATGACAGCTGTCTCCATGGTGCTTACTTCCCAAGAGGTGTGAAGGGGCCGGACGGAGGAGAAGCGGGAACCCGTCGCAGACGCGCAGGTGCGCAGGTGCTCCCGCGCGCGATCGAGTGCCTGATGAGAGTCCTGGCGGCTTGATCGTGCAGCGAAACCCCATCAGATCATCGCAGTGGAGAAGTGCGTCAAGACCAAGCGCGTCACGACCTGGCCTCCGCCTTCCCCCGCCGTGGTTTCCCCGGGAGCGACGGGTCCGGGACAGCCTCTGTCCCGGGCTCGCTCCTGCCGCCGGCGCCCGCCCCAAGTCCCCTTTCCCGGCGGGAAGTTCCCTTCTGGCCGATTCCCCCTCGCCCGGGTTCCGGTTTCGGTAGCGTGCCCGTCTTCGGCGGCGGCCGGTGTGGGGCGTTCGCAGGGGAACGCCTCTGCCATGCCGAAGAACTGGGGAGGGCTCCGTGGGGTTGAAGAACAGGCTGAGGCGAATAGGACGACAAGGGCGCTCGCGGGGCGCGGTGCTGCTCGCCGCCTTCCTGGGGCTGACCTCGTCCGTCCCGTCCGCCGCGGGCGTCACCTCCGGTCATGGCGTCACCGGCACGGTGCTCGCACAGGGCGTCTCCGAGAAGAGGCTCAAGCTGAGGGCCAGGGGACGCTCCGATGTCGTCGTCCGGACCATCGTCATCGACCCGGGCGGCTCGACCGGGTGGCACTACCACGACGGCCACATGCTGGTCGTCGTGCAGTCCGGGACACTGACCCGGACCCTTGAGGACTGCTCGGTCGAAGTGGCCCCGGCGGGCTCCGCCTTCGTCGAGCCCTCCGGAGAGGACCACCGCCACGTCGGCCGGAACCTCGGCACCGAACCGGTGGTGCTCTACGCGACCTATGTGCTGCCGAAGGGCAGTCCCCTCTCCGTGGGTGTGGAAGCACCGTCCTGCGCGGGGGAGTAGGCGCCTCGGACCCGGCACCGGTGCCGCGCCGTGGCGCGTGGCCGCCACCCCCGGCACCGGCCCGGACGATGATGAACCGGTGAGACTCGAAGCGATCACCTGGGAGCGGCTGACCGATGCCGTGGCCGACGAGGTTCTCCGGACACCGGTGGCCGGGGGCGGGCCCTGGCCCCGCGTCGGGCTGGACGGGCCGCCCGCCGCGCGGTGCGGGGAGTTCGCCGAGCGGCTCGGCGAGGCCCTGCGGCTGCGCGGGCGCGACAGCCTCGCCATCGGCACCGACGGCTTTCTCCGCCCCGCCTCACTGCGGTACGAGTACGGGCGCGACGACCCCGACGCGTACTACAGCGACTGGTTCGACACCGGTACCCTCCGGCGCGAGGTCTTCGGCCCGCTGGAGCCGGATGGCAGTGGTCTGGTCCTGCCCGACCTCCGGGACCCCCTGACCGACCGGGCGACCCGCAGCGCACGGGTGGCCCTGCCGGCCGGCGGTGTGCTGCTGCTGTACGGGCCGTTTCTGCTGGGCCAGTGGTTCCCCTTCGACCTGACCGTGCGGATACGGCTGTCGGAGGGGGCGCTGCGGCGCCGCACGGCGGCGGAGGAGCAGTGGACCCTGCCCGCGTTCCGGCGGTACGAGGAGGAAGTGCCGCCGGAGGGAGCGGTGGACGCCCTGGTCCGGGCGGACGACCCGCGCCATCCGGCGTGGAGCGGCTTTCACTGAACGGGCCGGTCGGTGAGGTCCTGGAGGTCCTGGCGGGGCAGGCCGCCGCTCGGCGGCGCGGCGGGCCCGTCGGGCCTGCCGCCGATCACCCTGACCGACTCCGCCCCCGCCCTGCACCCCTCGGCCGCCGCGGCCGGCGCGTCCGCGCCCCGGAGCCGGGCGGTCAGGAAGGCACCGGTGAAGGCGTCCCCGGCACCCGTGGTGTCCACCGCCAGGGACGTGGGCGCCAGCACCCGGGCGCTGAGCCCGCCGGAGTCCGCCACCAGCGCGCCCTCCGCGCCCAGGGTGACGACGGCCAGCGGGAACCTCCTGCTCAGGGCCGTGACAGCCGCGGCGGGGTCGGAGAGCCCGGTGAGACTGCGCGCCTCGCCGGCATTGGGAAGCAGGACATCCACCCCGTCGTAGGCGGACAGCAGCCGGTCCGCGCCGAGGGCCTCGATGAAGCCCGTGGACGCGGGGTCGACACTCACCGGGATGCCGAGCGAGCGGGCCGACCGCACGGCGAGCCGCGCCAGCTGGCGTCCGGTGCCGGAGAAGAACAGATACCCGGAGAGATGGAGATGGCCGACCCCCTCCAGCAGCGCGGGTGACCAGTCGGCGGGGGAGAAGCGCAGCACCGTGCCGCTGTCCGTGAGGAAGGTGGGCTCGGCGTTCGCGTCGACCAGCACGATCACGGTCGTGGTCGGGGCGGTGTCGTCGGGGATGAGCCGCGGGCGGACTCCGGCGGACCGCAGCCGCTCCTCGTGCCACCCGGCGTCCTCCCGGCCGACGCGACCCAGCAGCCGTACATCGGACAGGCCCCAGTGGGCGGCCCAGCAGGCCACATTGGCCCCGGCGCCACCGGGGAGGATGCGGATGCGGGCGGGGGTGTCGGTGCCCGGGGCCAGCGGCTCCGGATGCCGGGCGAGGATATCGGTCACCACATCGCCGATGACGAGCAGCGCGGGTGCTCCACCGGCCCTCCCCGCCACCGGGGCGTCCCCGGTCACAGCTCCGCCGCACGGCATAAGGCCGGGGTCTCGCCGAGGCCCCGGCCGCCGGGGGCGGTGACGGTCGCGGGGGCGCTGCCCCGGGAGCGCGTACGCCCCTCCGGCTCGACCGCCACGGCCCGTTCGGGCGGGCGGGGCGGACCCTGGGGGACGATCGTCGCCTCAGCGGCCGCAACGGGCCGGTGGGCGGCGAGTGTCTCCCGTACTTCCTCGGACACCTCGGTGCACAGCATGTCCCATCCCTGGCACACGGGCGAGCCGCCCAAACCCCCGATCCGGACGCCTGTTCCCGCACCCGCGCGGAAATCCCGTCACGGACTCCCGGGGCCCGGCCCGCGGACCGCCCGGCGGACCGCCAGGGCGGCCATCGGCAGCAGGAGCAGGGCGCCGGCCAGATTGAGCCAGTCGTACCCCGCCCTGGCGACGATCAGCCCGGCCAGCACACCGCTGACACCCGCCGCCGTGTTCATCGCGAGATCGGACACCCCCTGGGCCGCCGCGCGCGCGGGCTGCGGCACGGAGTCCGTGAGCAGCGCCGATCCGGCCACCATCCCCGCCGACCAGCCGAGTCCGAGCAGGAACAGCCCGAGGGCGACCCGGGTGTGGCTGGGGCCCGCCGTACCGGCGAAGAGGGCCGCGGCGGCCAGGAACCCCGCCGCGAGTCCCACCACGGTGAGCCGGCCGAACCGGTCCGCCAGCCATCCCATCACCGGCGAGAAGGCGTACATCCCCGCGATATGGCCGCTGATGACCAGGCCGATCAGCTCGATGTCCGCGCCGTGCCCGCTGAGCGCCAGCGGGGTCATCGACATGATCGCCACCATCGCGGCGTGCGAGACGGCCAGGGTGATCAGGGCCAGCCGGGCCATCGGTGACTCCCCGACCGCCCTGATTCCGGCCCGCAGCGAGCGTCCCCCGGGCGTGTGGTCGCCGGGGGAGAGGGCCCGCGCGGTGATCAGCGGATCGGGGCGCATCAGCGACTGCACCAGCACGGCGGCCAGCAGGAACACTCCGGCCGCCCAGACGAACGGCCCGGCCTCGGGCGGAATGCCCAGACCGGAGACGGTGCGGCCCGCCGGGGCCGTGAGGTTGGGCCCGAGCACCGCACCGAACGTGGTCGCCCAGACGACCAGGGAGATCGCCCGCCCACGCCGTTCGGGTACGGCCAGATCGGCGGCGGCGAACCGCGCCTGGAGGTTCGCCGAGGAGCCGGCACCGAACGCGGCCATGCCGATGAGCAGCAGGGGAAAGCTCTCCACGGCGGCCCCGATGACCACCACCGCCGCGCCGAGCGCGCCGATCGTGTAGGCGAGGACCAGCCCGGGCCGCCGGCCCCGGGCGGTCATCAGCGCGGCCAGTGGCACGGAGAGCAGCGCCGTGCCGGTGACGGTGGCCGTCGGCGCCAGCCCCGAGAGCGCGGCCCTGCCGCTGACCTCCTCGGCCAGCAGGGCGGCCGGTGCGATCCCGGTGGCGACGCCGAGCCCGCCGAGAATCTGACTCAGCACGAGGACGGCGGTGGTCCGGCGGCGCAGCGCGGGCAGCCCGCCCTCCGGCAGCGGCCCGCCCGCCGGGGTCCGGCCCGGGCCGGGCGGCATCGGGGCCGCCGGGGGGCCCGGTTCTCCGGAACCGGATATGTCAGATGTGTCAGGTCTGATGCTCACTCGCGCAGTGTGCCAGCCGCCGTGACAGCACCGAAACCCCGCGCCGGAGCTGTCCGGGTCGTGGTCTGCCAGAGGTCTGGCTGAGGTCTCCCGGAGGGATCTCGGAGGGATCTCTGAGGTCTCTCAGAACAGCGGTCGCGGCAGCACCCCTTCCAGCGCGAGCAGTTGCCGCTTGGTCTCCACCCCGCCGCCGAAGCCGCCCAGCTTTCCGTCCGTCTCCACCACCCGGTGGCAGGGCACCACCAGCGGGAGCGGATTGGAGCCCATCGCGGCCCCCACGGCCTGCGCCGCACCCGGCTGACCGACCCGCGCGGCCAGTTCGCCGTACCCCACGACGGCACCGAAGGGGACACCGGAGGCCAGCTCCCGCAGCACCTGCCGGTTGAAGCCGCCCGACAGCGACCAGTCGAGCGGCAGCGAGAATTCCCGCAGCTCGCCCCGGAAGTAGGCCGAGAACTGCCGTATCGGCTCGGCGAGCAGGCCCGAGGCGGACTCGGTGCCCTCGCTCCCGAGCCGGGCCGACAGCCGGCGCAGCGCCTGCTCCCGGACCGTCCCCTCGGAGTGGAAGGCCACACAGACCAGGCCCTGACCGGTCGCGGCGAGGAACAGGGGTCCGATGTCGCTGCTCACCACGGTCCACTCGAAGCTGTTCATGGAACCACCGTACGGCCGGGCACTGACAGTGCCCGGCCGCACCGGCGCCGTGCGGGGGTTCCCGGGCGGCGGACCGCCGCTCAGCCCACGGCGTCCCGCACGATGTCGGGGTTGTTGGTGATGATTCCGTCGACCCCGAAGCCGTCGGCGCGCACCGCCCCCGCCGCGTCGTTCACGGTCCAGGTGTGCACCTGGAGCCGCTTCCCGTGCGGTCCCTTGAGGCGGTGCGCCGCGGCGACCCAGTCGGCGGTGATCGTGGTGTGCGACGGGTTGATCTGGTCGGCGAAGGCCGCGTACGACGGCAGGTCGGCGACCGCGGGCGTCCCCAGGAACCCGGTGACGACATCGGGGCGCTGCCGGTGCACGGCCTCGACCGTGGCCGCCCCGAAGCTCTGGATCACCAGCTTCCGTTTGACGTGGGAGCGGTCGAGCCAGCCCTCCTCGCCCAGGACCCGCAGGGTGTCCCCCTCGATGCCCGGGTACAGCTCGGGCCGCTTGATCTCCAGCAGCAGCTTCTGATGGTTGCGGTCGACCCGCCGCAGATACTGCGTGAGGGTGGGCACCCGGGCCCCGGCCCACTGCTCGCCGAACCAGCTGCCCGCGTCCAGCGTGGCGATCTCGGCCGCGGTGAAGTCCTTGACCTTCCAGGGCGCGCGCCCCGGGAAGCGCTGCTCCACATCCGTGGTGCGGGTCAGCGAGTCGTCGTGCAGGACGACCAGTTCGCCGTCCCTGGTGCGCTGGACGTCGTTCTCGACCCAGGCGAAACCCATCCGGTCGGCGAGGTCGACGGCGGCGAGCGTGTTCTCGGGCGCGTAGGCGGAGGCGCCCCGGTGGGCGATCACCAGGGGGTCCCCGTGCCGGGCGGTGGCCGGCCCCGGTGCGCCGGCCCGGTCGGCGGCGCTCTGGGCCGCGTGGGCCCGGGCCGGCTGGTTCTGTGCGACGGGGCTCGGGGCGGCGGGGGGCCGGGCGGCGGCCCGGGCCGAGGGGGCCGACACCAGGACCGCGCCCGCGCCGAGAGCGGCGGCGGCCGTTGCTGCGATGAGACGTGCGTACACCGTGACTCCTCAGGGCGTGCGGTGGGCAACGGGGTGAGAGTGACATCCACGGGCCAACGAGGAACAGGCGAAGTGTGGCCAAAACGTGAACAGATCATCCCAGACCGCCGCAGCTGATGGTTTCTCCGGAGATAGAGCGCCATACAAATGTTTGACAAATGGTCTTTAGGTCGTACTGTCGCCCTCTGAAAAGACGTTCCGCCAGCGGCCACAGGGACCACCGCGAGGGAACCGCCGGACCACGGGAGCGAAGGAAACAGCGCATGCAAGGAACCCTCGACGGCTTCACCTATGGCCTTGTCACCCCGGTGGTGGCGTTTGTGATGGCCTGTCTGGGCGGAGCACTCGGGCTCCGCTGTACGACGAGATCGGTACGGACCGAGGGTTCCTTCCGACCCGGCTGGCTCGCCCTGGGCGCCGTCTCCATCGGCTCCGGCATCTGGACCATGCACTTCATCGCCATGATGGGCTTCAGTATCGACGAGGCCCCCATCACCTACGACCGGCCGATCACCTTCGCCAGCCTCGGCGTCGCCATCGTCATGGTCGGCATCGGGATCTTCATCGTCGGATACCGCGGTGCCACCGTGATGGCGCTCGGCACCGGCGGCACGATCATGGGCCTCGGGGTCGCCACCATGCACTACCTCGGCATGGCCGGAATGCGGTTCCAGGGCCGTGTCGACTACAGCACGCCGATCGTCGTCCTCTCCGTGGTGATCGCCGTCGTCGCCGCGACCGCCGCCCTCTGGGCCGCCGTCTCGGTCCACGGCTTCCTCGCCAGCCTCGGCGCGAGTCTGGTGATGGGCGTCGCGGTGACCGGAATGCACTACACGGGAATGGCCTCGGTCAGCGTCCATCTGCACGGAAGCTTCGGCTCCGCCGGAACCGGCGACTCACCGACCTCCCTCCTGGCGCCCATGCTGCTCGGACCGGTGGTCTTCCTGCTGCTCGCCGGAGTGATCGTGATGTTCGACCCGCTGCTGGTGATGGGGGAGCCCGGCTGGGAGAAGTCCCGCGGCGCCACCGCCCCCGGCGTCCCGGCCGGGCGACCGGTGGCCCAGCCCTCCGCCCAGCGGACCGGCACCCCGGACCGGCCCTTCGCGCAGCGGCCCGGGAGCCAGGACCCGTACGCGGCGGCACCCCCCTTCGTGCAGCCCCCCGCGGGCCGGCCCGCCGAGGGCTTCCCGCGCCGTGACCAGCCGTACTCCGACGGCTGGTAACCCCGCTCCGTACCCCTGCTGACCAGGCCCGATGCCCTCCGGCACCGGGCCTGGACCGGTCTGCGCGCCGGGCGCCGCACATCGCTCGGCCCCCGGTTGTCAGTGCGGGGTCGTACGGTGGATTCATGCGGCCCGTTTCCAAGATCGAACGTACGGTGGCGCCCTTCGAGGTCGTCAGCTCCTACCAGCCCAGCGGCGACCAGCCCACGGCCATCGCCGACCTGGAGCGGCGCGTCCGCGCCGGCGAGAAGGATGTCGTCCTGCTCGGTGCGACCGGCACCGGAAAGTCGGCCACCACCGCCTGGATGATCGAGAAGCTCCAGCGCCCCACCCTGGTGATGGCGCCGAACAAGACCCTGGCCGCGCAGCTCGCCAACGAATTCCGCGAGCTGCTGCCCAACAACGCCGTCGAGTACTTCGTCTCGTACTACGACTACTACCAGCCCGAGGCGTACGTCCCCCAGTCGGACACCTACATCGAGAAGGACTCCTCGATCAACGAGGAGGTCGAGCGGCTCCGCCACTCCGCGACCAACTCGCTGCTCACCCGGCGCGATGTGATCGTGGTCGCCTCCGTCTCCTGCATCTACGGCCTGGGCACCCCGCAGGAGTACGTCGACCGGATGGTGCAGCTCAAGGTCGGCGAGGAGATCGACCGGGACCAGCTGCTGCGCCGGTTCGTCGACATCCAGTACACGCGCAACGACACGGCGTTCGCCCGCGGCACCTTCCGGGTGCGCGGCGACACCATCGAGATCTTCCCGGTCTACGAGGAGCTGGCCGTCCGGATCGAGATGTTCGGGGACGAGATCGAGGCGCTCTCCACCCTCCACCCCCTCACCGGCGAGATCCTCAGCGAGGACCAGTCGCTCTACATCTTCCCCGCCACCCACTACGTGGCCGGCCCCGAGCGCCTGGAGAAGGCGGTCAACGGCATCGAGAAGGAGCTGGAGCAGCGCCTCGCCGAGCTGGACAAGCAGGGCAAGCTCCTGGAGTCCCAGCGGCTGCGCATGCGCACCACCTACGACCTGGAGATGATGCGCCAGATCGGCTCCTGCTCCGGTATCGAGAACTACTCGATGCACTTCGACGACCGCGGCCCCGGCACCCCCCCCAACACGCTCCTCGACTACTTCCCCGAGGACTTCCTGCTGGTCATCGACGAGTCGCATGTCACCGTGCCCCAGATCGGCGCGATGTACGAGGGCGACGCCTCGCGCAAGCGGACCCTGGTCGACCATGGTTTCCGGCTGCCGTCCGCGCTCGACAACCGCCCGCTGAAGTGGGAGGAGTTCACCGAGCGGATCGGGCAGACGGTCTATCTGTCGGCCACTCCCGGCACCTATGAGCTCTCCCGGGGCGACGGCTTCGTGGAGCAGATCATCCGCCCCACCGGCCTGATCGACCCGGAGGTCGTCGTCAAGCCCACCGAGGGGCAGATCGACGACCTGGTGCACGAGATCCGGCTCCGCACCGAGAAGGACGAGCGGGTGCTCGTCACCACGCTGACCAAGAAGATGGCCGAGGACCTCACCGACTACTTCCTCGAACTGGGCATCCAGGTCCGCTATCTCCACAGTGATGTCGACACCCTGCGCCGGGTCGAGCTGCTCCGGGAACTGCGCGCCGGGGAGTACGACGTCCTGGTCGGCATCAACCTGCTGAGGGAGGGGCTCGACCTGCCCGAGGTCTCCCTGGTGGCGATCCTCGACGCGGACAAGGAGGGGTTCCTGCGCTCGGGCACCTCGCTGATCCAGACCATCGGACGAGCGGCGCGCAATGTCTCCGGACAGGTCCATATGTACGCGGACAAGATCACCGCGGCGATGGAGAAGGCCATCGAGGAGACCAACCGCCGCCGGGAGAAGCAGATCGCCTACAACACGGAACGGGGCATCGACCCGCAGCCGCTCCGCAAGAAGATCAACGACATCGTCGCCACCATCGCCCGTGAGGAGGTCGACACCGAGGAGCTGCTCGGCACCGACTACCGCAAGCCCGCGGCGCCGAAGGCCGGCAAGGGCGCCAAGGCACCGGTTCCCGCGCTCGGCGGGAAGGCCAGGGGCGCGGCGAAGGGCGGGAAGAAGGAGCCGGGGGCGCTCACGGACCGGCCCGGTGCCGAGCTGGCCGGAATCATCGAGGAGATGACCGAGCGGATGCGGGCCGCCGCCGCCGATCTCCAATTCGAGGTGGCCGCGCGGCTGCGGGACGAGGTCGGCGAACTGAAGAAGGAGCTCCGGCAGATGAGGGAGGCGGGGGTCGCCTGAGGCCGGCGGCTCCGGGCCCCGGCCCGGGGCCACCGGCCGCCGTCGGTCCCGGGCCGGCACCCGGTCCGTCCCGGGTCTCCCGGCGGCGGGTGGCGGGTCCGCGCCGCACCCGTGGAACCCGGCACACCAGGTGTGTTGCAAGAACGACACGAAAACCAGCCAAGCGTGCCGCACCGATGACGCGACTGCGTAGGGTGCTGGGCAGCCGCCCGTACGGCCGGCGGCGCGTCGGCAGACGCCAGGGAGAAGGGGACACGCGCGTGACGGTCAATATGACCAAGGGCCAGGCCATCAGCCTGCGGAAGAGTGACGGGGCGACGCTCACAGCGGTGCGGATGGGGCTCGGCTGGCAGGCCGCCGCCCGGCGCGGTCTGTTCGGCTCGCGCACCAAGGAGATCGACCTCGACGCCTCGGCCGTGCTCTTCGCCGACAAGCAGCCCGTCGACGTCGTCTTCTTCCAGCACCTCGTCAGCGACGACGGCTCCGTGAAACACACCGGCGACAACCTGGTCGGCGGCGCGGGTTCCGGCGGTGACGACGAGGCGATCCTGGTGGACCTCTCCCGGGTGCCCGTCCACATCGACCAGATCGTCTTCACCGTGAACTCCTTCACGGGCCAGACGTTCCAGGAGGTGAAGAACGCCTTCTGCCGCATCGTCGACGAGACCAACGGCCAGGAGATGGCGCGCTACACCCTCGACGGCGGCGGCCACTACACCGCGCAGATCATGGCGAAGGTGCACCGGGTCAAGGACGGCCGTCCCCAGGGCTACAGCAAGGAGCCCACCCCCGGCGGCTGGCAGATGACCGCCATGGGCAACCCCGCCAACGGGCGCACCTTCCAGGACCTGATTCCGTCCATCCTGCCCCACCTGTAGGCCCGCACCGCACCGCAGGCCCCGTGTCCAGGGGCCCGTCAGGCCCGTCAGGACGACCGCGTCCGGCTCCCGGAGGCAACATGGGCGCCGGGGGCTGTACCACTGATGTGGACCGCGCACCACGACGAGCACACCGAGGGGGACTTGGGGATGACGGCCGAGCTGGTCCGGGGGCAGAACCATCCACTGCCCGGCACCCGTCTGGTGATCAGCGTCTCGGCCGGTCACCCGGTCGTGGTCTGTGCCACCTGTACCGACGAGCGGGGGACCGTCTGCGACGAGGCCGTCGCGCACCCCGGCGCCCCGGCGCTGCCCGGTGTCGAGGTCTCCCGCTCCGCCACCGGCACCTCTCGCTGCACCGTCGACCTGGAGGCGGTCCCGGCCTCCGCGCAGCAGGTCAGCCTGCTGCTCGCGCTGCCCGACGGCACCGGGGGCCCGGACCGCTTCGGTGCCACGGCGGCCCCGTTCGTCGCGGTCCTCGCCCAGGACGGGACCGAGGTCGCGGGCTTCACCATCACGGGGCTGGACACCGAGACCGCGCTGGTCGCGGTCGAGCTCTACCGCCGGCACGGCGCCTGGAAGGTGCGCGCGGTCGGCCAGGGATACGCGGGCGGGCTCGCCCAGCTCCTCGGCGACCAGGGCCTGCCTCGCCCCCGGGAACGGGCCGCCCGCATCCAGGAGGCGGCCGTCCCCCGCCCGTCCCGCGCCGAGCCCGCTCCGCTCCGTAGCGGCACCGCCGCCGACGGCGCCCAGATCTCCTCACCGGGCGGCCCGCCCGCCCCGGGGCGGCCCGCGGCCGGCGGCGACCGGAGCGGCCGTACACCCGCACCCGGGCCGGATGCCGCGATTCCGGAAGGGCTCCGGGGCGGTGGTCCGCCGGCCTCCGGCCCCGTGGACCCGCCGACCGCGCCGGGCGGCCCGATCAGCTACACCCATCCGCGCCGCCGTTCGGCCCCGCCGCCGCCACCCCCGCCGCCGCCGTCCTCCGCACCGGCGCCCGAACCGGGCCGTCCCGCCCGTCCCGTCGCGGGTGACGCCACCGGCTGGTCCATGGAGGAGCGGCTCTACAACCAGATCTGGGCCATGTTCGAGGACCTGGCCCGCTCCGTCGCCGCCTACCGCAGCGCCGTGGACTTCGCCGAGACCCGGCTGGACCGGGAGCTCGACCAGGCTCTGAACGACCCGCGCGGCCGTATCGGCGGGGCCGGGGACACCGCCCGGGAGGCCGCCCGCGCCAAGTGCCAGGAGCTCACCGCACGGGCCCGCCAGGCGCTCGACCGGGACCTGGTCCAGCTCGGCGACGAGTCGGCGGTTGTCGAGCCCGCGCTGCCGCCCGCCCTCGCCCGCTGGGACAACCCCGTCTGGCACGCCTACCGGGTGCCCATGGAGACCCCCATGGCGGTGCGCCTCGGCGACCTCCAGCTCCCCGAGGCCCCGGATCTGCTCATTCCGTTCCTGCTGAGACTGCCGCTGGAGCGCGGTCTGTGGGTGGACAGCGGACGCGCCGGTTCCGAGACCGCCATGACCCTGGACGAGCCCCAGCTGCGGAAGCTCGCCATGGACTGCGCGGTCACCCACGCGGCCCGGCTGCTCGCCGTCCACCCGCCCGGGGACTTCTCGGTCCAGGTGATCGACCCCGCCGGTACGGGGGCGTCCTCGCTCGCCCCCCTGGTCGGCTCGGGGGTGCTGGCCGCTCCGCCCGCCGCCGGTGCCCGGGGCGTCACCGGGACGCTCGACCGGCTCACCCGGCGGGTGGATCTGGTGACCATGGCGGTGCGGGCCGGCGCGGCCGACGCGCTGCCGCCCGATCTGGACACCGGGGAGCAGCTGCTGATCGTCAACGACTTCCCGCACGGCTTCGACGACCGGGCCGTCACCCAGTTGCGCTATCTCGCCGACGAGGGCCCGGCCGTCGGCGTCCATCTGATGATGGTCGCGGACCGTGAGGACGCGAGCGCGTACGGGCCGGTGCTGGACCCGCTGTGGCGGTCGCTGCTGCGGATCACCCCGGTTCCGGACGATCACCTGGCCGATCCCTGGGTGCGCCACGCCTGGACGTATCAGCCGCTTTCGGTGCCGGTTGGCAGCGCCGTTCTGGGGCAGGTGCTCGATCAGGTGGCCGCGGCTCGCCGCGCCTGGGGCCGCTGAGGCCCCGCATCGGCTCTCCAAGACCCCCGAAAGACTCTTTCCAGAGCTTCTGAGAAGCGTCTCTGACCTGCGGATTTGAATCTTCCTTTACCAAGCTCTTTACCTTTGCTTGGAGCCTCCTGTACGCTCCAGTGAGCGGAGGGGAGTATTCCCGGCTGCGGCGTACTCGTCAGTACGGATCACCATTGATCCCGGGGCGCCGGCTCGAGCGGCAAGGACTGCTCGGGTGGAAGAGACCTCCGGCAGCGACGACGCTGATCAGTAGCCGTACGACGCCGGAGGCGCAGTGGACGTTTCATTGACCCTGTGGGTGCTGACCATTCTTGGTCTGAGTGCCCTCATCGGAGCCGACTTCTTCATCGGGCGCAAGCCCCATGATGTTTCGATCAAGGAAGCCGGAATCTGGACCATCGTCTGGATCGTCCTTGCCGTGATCTTCGGCATCGGTCTGGCGATCTTCGGCAACAGCCAGGCCTCGGGCGAGTTCTTCGCCGGCTTCATCACCGAGAAATCCCTCAGCGTCGACAACCTCTTCGTCTTCGTTCTGATCATGGCGAAGTTCTCGGTGCCCTCCCACCTCCAGCAGCGGGTGCTGCTGATCGGTGTGCTCATCGCGCTGGTCCTGCGGGCCATCTTCATCGCGGCCGGCGCGGCGATCATCGCCAACTTCTCGTGGGTCTTCTACATCTTCGGCGCGTTCCTGATCTACACCGCCTGGAAGCTCATCCAGGAGGCGCGCTCCGACGACGAGGAAGAGGACTGGGAGGAGAACCGCCTCCTCAAGTCCATCGAGAAGAAGTTCGGCGTCGCCGACCAGTACCACGGCACGAAGCTGTTCATCCAGAAGAACGGCAAGCGCATCATGACCCCGCTGATGGTGGTCATGCTCGCCATCGGCACCACCGATGTGCTCTTCGCGCTGGACTCGATCCCGGCGATCTTCGGTCTGACCCAGGACCCGTACATCGTCTTCACGGCCAACGCGTTCGCCCTGATGGGTCTGCGTCAGCTGTACTTCCTCATCGGCGGACTGCTCAAGAAGCTGGTCCACCTCAGCTACGGCCTCTCGGCGATCCTCGGCTTCATCGGCGTCAAGCTGGTGTTGCACGCACTCCACGAGAGCGGCGTGCACGTCCCGGAGATCTCGATTCCGTTCTCCCTCACGGTCATCGGCGGTGTGCTCATCATCACCACGATCACCAGCCTCATCGCCTCCAAGAAGCAGCGGGAGCGCGAGCTGGCCGAGGGCGGCGGCAACGACGACGGCCCCGGCGACACCCCGAAGGACAAGAACAGCGTCGAAGCCTGACGCACGGTTCCCGGTGGGGGCGGACGGCCTTGCGGCTGTCCGCCCCCACCGGCGTTTCCGGGTGCCGCCGCCCGGGGAGCCGTCTCAGCCGCCCGCCCCGGTTCCGCGCGGCTGATACGCGCGACAGGCCTTCATGGCCTTCTCCATGGCGGCCCGCCTGCTCTGCTCGCGCTGCTGTCTGAGGGTCAGCCGGCCGTCCACGGGGTCGTCCATGGCTATTCCGTTGCTCCTCATGCACCGGGCGAACCGGAGGCCTCGCTCCTGAGGGTCCGGACTCGGCTCGGCGCTGGGGCCACCGCCCCCGCCCTCTCCCTCGCCGGAAGCGCGGCCGGAGGCTCCTCCGGTGGCTTCCCCCGAGGTCCGGTCGGGGGAGGGCGCCCCGCCCGGTCCGCCGCCGTCCGACCCACAGCCGGTCACGGTCACCGCCAGCACCAGCGGCAGCGCCGCCAGGGCGGTACGGGTGCGTCTTCGCATCGGTTGTCTCCTCGCCCGGGCCGGTGGGACTCCGGCCGCTCGGCTCCGATACAACGCACCGCGCGGTTTCCTCCCCGTTTCCTTCTCCCGCGTCCCGCCCGCGAGGAGCGCGGCGGGACGGCACCGGTCACCGCCGTGACCGGGGGAGGGGGCCGCGGATCACCAGCCCCGGGCGCGCCACTCGGGCAGCCGGGGCCGCTCGGCGCCCAGCGTGGTGTCCCTGCCGTGCCCCGGATAGACCCAGGTCTCGTCCGGCAGCACGGCGAAGAGCTTCTCCTCCACCCCGCCGAGCAGCTCGGCGAAGGCGGCCGGGTCCTCGCGGGTGTTGCCGACACCGCCGGGGAAGAGGCAGTCGCCGGTGAAGACATGCGGATGGCCGTGGGGATCGTCGAAGATCAGCACGATCGAGCCCGGAGTGTGGCCCACGAGATGCCGCGCGGTCAGCTCGACCCGGCCGACGCGCAGGACATCGCCGTCGTGGACCGGGACATCCGTCGGAACGGGGATGCCCTCCGCGTCGTACGCCCCCGCATGGGTGCGGGCGCCGGTCGCGGCGACCACCTCGGCGAGCGCCTGCCAGTGGTCGCCGTGGCGGTGGGTGGTGACCACGGAGGCGATGGAGTCCGCCCCGATCAGGGTCAGCAGGGTGTGCGCGTCGTTGGCCGCGTCGATCAGCAGCTGCTCACCGGTGGCCCGACAGCGCAGCAGATAGGCGTTGTTGTCCATCGGGCCCACCGAGACCTTGGAGATCATCAGATCGGTCAGCTCGTGCACATCCGCGGGGCCACCGGGGTTCACCACTCCGCTGTACGTCATGGGGGCAGCCTATAGCGGGGGGAGCGCGGGCAGCCCGGCTTCCGGGGCGCCGGTGCGGATCGCCGGCTCCGCTCCGAAGCCGCGGCCGGCGAGCCAGCCGACCAGCGCCGCCGGGGTGCCGCTGACGGTCACCGGATCGCCCGTCGCGCCGCCGGTGAACCAGTCGTCCGGCTCGCCCGGGGCGACGAGCCTCACCGGCGGGACCTCGGGATGACCGGCGAAGCGGGCGGTGAGGAAGGCGATCTCGCGCAGCAGGAAGTCCCGGGGGAGGTCCTCCAGTTCATAGCCGATGTCCAGATCGACATGGTGCAGCTCGACCTCGACCAGCCTGCGGAAGGGGACGCGGGCCGCCGTGTCCGTGACGCCGTTGCGCAGAGTGAGCGTACGGTTCCAGTCGGCGGGGAGCGCGGACACGGCCCTCAGCCGGGCGTCGCTGTCGAGCAGATCGGCGAGCTGGACATCGAGGGGGCGGGCCGCGCCCTGCTCGATCTCCTCCTCCCGGGCGGCGGCGCTCGCGTACATCGGACGGCCCTGGAGCACCCGGGCGATGGCGTCGGCGTTGCGGGAGACATGGGCCAGCACATGGCCCCGGGACCAGCCGGGCAGACGGGAGGGACCGGCGAGGCGGGCGCTGTCCAGCCCGGCGACCGCGGTGAGGAGTCGCTCGGTGGCCGTGCGTACGGATTCCAGGTCGCGCTGGTAGTCGATCATGCGGCCGACGATAGTCCCGCCACACGATCGGGTGAAGGTGGCCGTCGGCCACCGTAATTCGAATGTGCGTGCTATAGCCTGGAGCGAGGCATCCTTGGTCATACGCTGGAACAGTCCGCCCCTTCCCCCGGGTCGCCCCGGAACGGGCCGGGGCCGTGCTGCCTCCCTGTGATCGACCTGGCTGACCCTGCGTCCCGCCATGACTTCCCAGGAATTTTTCAGGACCTTTCAGGCTTTTCACCAATCTCAGGACCTTCCAGAGTTTCTCCCCCAGATCCTCAAGAACCAGACCCTCAAGAAAGGTGCGGACCCGGCGTGGCCGACCGTCTCATCGTCCGTGGCGCTCGCGAGCACAACCTCAAGAACGTCTCGCTCGACCTTCCCCGCGACTCCCTCATCGTGTTCACGGGGCTCTCGGGGTCGGGCAAGTCCTCGCTCGCCTTCGACACGATCTTCGCCGAGGGCCAGCGCCGCTATGTGGAATCCCTGTCGTCGTACGCCCGCCAGTTCCTGGGGCAGATGGACAAGCCGGACGTCGACTTCATCGAGGGACTCTCCCCGGCGGTCTCCATCGACCAGAAGTCGACCTCGCGCAACCCGCGCTCGACGGTCGGCACCATCACCGAGGTGTACGACTACCTCCGGCTGCTCTTCGCCCGGATCGGCAAGCCGCACTGTCCCGAGTGCGGCCGGCCCATCTCCCGCCAGTCGCCGCAGGCCATCGTGGACAAGGTGCTGGAGCTGCCGGAGGGCAGCCGCTTCCAGGTGCTCTCGCCGCTGGTGCGGGAGCGCAAGGGCGAGTTCGTCGATCTTTTCGCGGACCTCCAGACCAAGGGCTACAGCCGGGCCCGGGTCGACGGGCTGACGATCCAGCTCGCCGAGCCGCCCGCGCTGAAGAAGCAGGAGAAGCACACCATCGAGGTGGTCGTCGACCGCCTCACCGTCAAGGACGGCGCCAAGCGGCGGCTCACCGACTCGGTGGAGACCGCGCTCGGCCTCTCCGGCGGCATGGTCGTGCTCGACTTCGTCGACCTCCCCGAGGACGACCCCGAGCGCGAGCGGATGTACTCGGAGCATCTGTACTGCCCCTACGACGATCTCTCCTTCGAGGAGCTGGAGCCCCGCTCCTTCTCCTTCAACTCCCCCTTCGGCGCCTGCCCCGACTGCACCGGCATCGGCACCCGCATGGAGGTCGACCCCGAGCTGATCGTCCCGGACGAGGAGAAGTCCCTCGACGAGGGCGCGATCCACCCCTGGTCCCACGGCCACACCAAGGAGTACTTCGGCCGGCTGATCGGCGGGCTCTCCCAGGCGCTCGGCTTCGCCACCGACATGCCCTGGGCCGGGCTGCCCCAGCGCGCCAGGAAGGCCCTGCTGTACGGGCACAAGACCCAGGTCGAGGTCCGCTACCGCAATCGCTACGGCAGGGAGCGGGCCTACACCACACCCGCCTTCGAAGGCGCCGTCCAGTTCGTCCGCAGGCGGCACCAGGAGGCGGAGAGCGACTCCAGCAGGGAGCGCTTCGAGGGCTATATGCGCGAGGTGCCCTGCCCGACCTGTGAGGGCACCCGGCTGAAGCCGATCGTCCTCGCGGTCACGGTGATGGAGAAGTCCATCGCCGAGGTGGCCGCCATGTCGATCAGCGAGTGCGCCGAATTCCTCGGCCGGATGCGGCTGAACGCCCGTGACAAGAAGATCGCCGAGCGGGTGCTCAAGGAGGTCAACGAGCGGCTGAGATTCCTGGTCGACGTCGGCCTGGACTATCTCTCGCTCAACCGGGCGGCGGGCACCCTCTCCGGTGGCGAGGCCCAGCGCATCCGGCTCGCCACCCAGATCGGCTCCGGTCTCGTCGGTGTGCTCTACGTCCTGGACGAGCCGTCGATCGGGCTGCACCAGCGGGACAACCACCGGCTGATCGAGACCCTCGTCCGCCTCCGCGACATGGGCAACACCCTGATCGTCGTGGAGCACGACGAGGACACCATCAAGATCGCAGACTGGGTCGTGGACATCGGCCCCGGCGCCGGTGAGCACGGCGGCAAGGTGGTCCACTCCGGGCCCTTGAAGGAGCTGCTCGCCAACAAGGAGTCGATCACCGGGCAGTACCTCGCGGGCAAGAGGGCCATCCCGACGCCCGACATCCGGCGACCCTCGGACCCCGCCCGGAAGCTCACCGTCCACGGAGCCCGGGAGAACAACCTCCGGGACATCGACGTCTCCTTCCCGCTCGGTGTGCTCACCGCCGTCACCGGAGTCTCTGGTTCCGGAAAGTCCACGCTGGTCAACGACATCCTCTACACCCACCTCGCCCGCGAGCTGAACGGCGCGAAGTCGGTGCCCGGCCGGCACACCCGGGTCGACGGCGACGACCTGGTGGACAAGGTCGTCCATGTCGACCAGTCGCCCATCGGCCGGACCCCGCGCTCCAACCCGGCCACGTACACCGGTGTCTTCGACCATGTCCGCAGGCTCTTCGCGGAGACGATGGAGGCGAAGGTCCGCGGTTATCTCCCCGGCCGCTTCTCCTTCAACGTCAAGGGCGGCCGGTGCGAGAACTGCTCCGGCGACGGCACGATCAAGATCGAGATGAACTTCCTGCCGGATGTGTACGTCCCGTGCGAGGTCTGCCACGGCGCGCGCTACAACCGGGAGACCCTGGAGGTCCACTACAAGGGCAAGTCCATCGCCGAGGTGCTGGACATGCCCATCGAGGACGCCCTCGACTTTTTCGAGGCCGTTCCGACGATCGCCCGCCATCTGAAGACGCTCCACGAGGTGGGGCTCGGCTATGTGCGGCTGGGGCAGTCCGCCCCGACGCTCTCGGGCGGCGAGGCGCAGCGGGTGAAGCTCGCCAGCGAACTCCAGAAGCGCTCCACGGGCCGCACGGTCTACGTCCTGGACGAGCCGACGACCGGTCTGCACTTCGAGGACATCAGCAAGCTCATCACCGTTCTCTCCGGCCTGGTCGACAAGGGCAACACGGTGATCGTCATCGAGCACAACCTCGATGTCATCAAGACCGCGGACTGGGTCGTGGACATGGGTCCCGAAGGCGGCAGCGGCGGTGGTCTGGTGATCGCCGAGGGCACGCCCGAGGAGGTCGCGGGGGTGCCGGCCAGTCACACCGGCAAGTTCCTGCGGGACATCCTCGACCCGGAGCGGGTCAGTGACGCGGGCGGCTCACCGAGGCCCGCGGCCGGCCGCAAGCCCGCGCGGAAGACGGCGGCCAAGAAGACGGCGGCGCGGAAGACGGCAGCCACCGCCACCGCCGCCACCGGCCGGACGGCCGCCAAGAAGGCCGCGGTGAAAAACACCGCCGTCAAGAAGGCGGCGGTGAAGAAGACCGCGGCCAAGGGCGCCGCCAAGAAGACGGCGACGGCCCGCGCCCGGAAGGCCTGAGGCCACCGTGCCCCGAGGCGTACCGGACCATCCGTCCGGTACGCCCCGGAGGCCGGGTCCGGTGTCCGGGTCCTCCCGGTCTCCGGGCCCCGGCGCGAGGGTTCTCCCGGGCCCCATGCCAGGGCCCGGAGGGCACGAAGGACCAGGGGGAACGCCAGAGGGCGCGAAGGACCAGGGAGGGAGAACGGAAGGCCCTAACCGTCCAGCTCGTCCGCGTACGGCGGTTCCGCGCCCGGCCGGGAGCAGGTGATCGCCGAGGCCCGGGCGGCGAAGCCCAGCAGATCCCGCCAGGCGGTCTCGCCCAGAGCCGCGAGACCCGGCGCCGACAGGGCGTCCCGCGCGGCCAGCCCGTGCAGCAGGGCCGCGTTCACGGTGTCACCGGCGCCGATGGTGTCGGCGACCGCCACCGGGACGGCCGGAACCGACACCTCCGGGCCGCCCCGGGTCCGTACCGTCAGCCCCTCCCCGCCCCGCGTCAGCACCACGGCCGCCGGGCCGTCCGGACCACCGGGCACCCCGCCCAGCCAGTCGGCGTCCTCCTCCGACAGCTTCAGCAGGGACACGCTCGGCAGCCATCCGGCGAACCGCGCACGGTAGGCGTCCGGGTCCGGGATCAGGCCCGCCCTGATGTTGGGGTCCAGCAGGATGAAGCGCCCGCGTCCGGCCTCCCGGCGCATGAGCTCCTCATAGGCGCTCGCACCCGGTTCGAGCACCAGCGAGCAGGTGCCGAACGCCACCGCCCGCACCGCGTCCGGCAGCGGCGGCGGCAGCTCGAAGAGCCGGTCGGCGGTGCCCTCCGCGTAGAAGCCGTACCCCGCCGAGCCGTTCCCGTCGATCGCGGCGACCGCCAGCGTGGTCGGCTCCGGGCCCCGGGCCACGAGCGAGGTGTCCACCCCGGCCGAGCGCAGGCCGTCGACCAGCGCCGCGCCGAAGGCGTCCGTGGACACCCGGGAGCAGAACGCGGCGCGCGCCCCGAGCCGCCCCAGCGCCACGGCGGTGTTGTACGGGCCGCCGCCGGGGCGCGGCAGCAGCGCGGGCAGGGGCTCCCCGCCGCCCTGCGGGACCAGGTCGATCAAGGACTCTCCGGCGACGACGATCACGGCTCCGAACGTAGTGCATGGCCGCCGCGCGCGGGAGAGAGCCCGCTCGCCCGGCGGCGGCACCCCGTCGGTATTGTCGGTTGTGCCGCCGGGGCCGGCTCCGCCGACGCGGGCGGCCGCGTCTGTGCCGTCCGATCCGTCCGACCCTGCTCTGAACAGTGGAGTTCCCATGCCCGGCCCCTCGTCAGCCGCCCGCCGCACCGTGCTGAAAGGCGCCGCCCTCGCCGGGACCGGCGCCCTCGGGGCCGCGGCCTGCTCCACGGACTCCAAGCTCGGCCGGGCCAAGAACCCCGTCCCGACCGCTCCCGTCGACCTCGGCGCGGTCGACGCCGTACCGGTCGGCGGCGCCAAGCTCTACCGGGAGCAGCGGCTGATCGTGAGCTGCCCGGCGGAGGGGGAGTACAAGGCGTTCAGCGCCCAGTGCACCCACGCGGGGTGTGTCCTCGACAAGATCGTCGGCAATGAGGGCAACTGTCCCTGCCACGGCAGCCGCTTCGACGTCACCACGGGCAAGGCCCTCGTGGGCCCGGCGACCGTGCCGCTCCCGGAGGTCCAGATCAAGGCCGAGGGCGGGAAGCTGGTCGCCGGCCCCGACGCCTGAGACCTCGGTGCCTGAGACCTCGGTGCCTGAGACCCCGACGCCTGAGACCCCGCTGCCTGAGGCCCCGGTGCCTGAGGGGCAGCGGCGCCCCGGGCCGGCCGGGCCCGGCCCCCGGCCGCCCGGCCGCCCCGGCCCCCTGCCGGCAGGCCGGGCCGCCGCTCAGTCCCAGTCCCAGTCGATGCCCAGAATCCCCGGCCGTACGCCCTGTTCGACCAGGTGGACCGTGCGGTGCCGGCCGCTGAGGGTCAGATCGGTCCGGGCACCGCGCGGCGCGCCCGTGGTCGCCTGGGCGAACCGCCGGCACCGCACCGGCAGCGCCCGCTCGTCGAAGGCGACCTGGAGGACGTACTGTCCGCCCGCGTAGGTGAAGCCGCGCACGTACTCGGTGCTCGGGCCGCCGGTCCCGTCCTCGAAGCCGTAGCCGAAGACATGGGTGTCGCCCGCGCGCAGCCGGGCGTCGAAGAGCAGCTCCGCGACGACCACCCCGGTCGGCCGGTGCCAGCGCACCCGCCCCGTGCGGCAGTTCTCCAGCGCGCTGACCCGCACCCGGGCGGGCTCGCACCCAGGGTCCCCGTGGTGGATCGCGATATAGCGGTCGATGCCGTCGCGGTGGGCGCGGACCACATGCCGGGACTCGCGCTCCACCAGCTCCCGGGCCGCCCCTATCCGCACCCGTTCGTGGTGGCCCACGGTGTGCAGCCCGCCGTCCGCCGGGGACTCCAGCTCCGACAGCAGGGCCTCCACCGTGGTGGAGACCTCCGTCAGGGAGCGGTACGGGCGGGCGGACGGGCGCTCGACCTCGCCCTGGCGGCTGCCCTCGCCGATGCCCAGCAGCCGGATCAGGGAGTTCCCCGGCAGCTCCAGAACCTCCTCCAGGGCCCGCACCGCCCGCAGCGACTCCGGGCGCTGGGGCCGGCGCGCGCCCTGCTGCCAGTAACTGAGGCTGGTGACACCCACCTTGATGCCCCGGTGGGCCAGATGGTGCTGCACCCGCTGGAGCGGCAGTCCGCGCACCGCGAGCGCCGCCCGGAGCGCGAGATGGAACGGGCCGGTGTGCAGGGCCTGCGCCAGATCGGCTTCGGTGTGTTCCATGGGAATCCTCCAGCGGCGTGGGACTGCCCCGCGGGTGAGCGGCACGGCGGATGAAACGGCACAACGGGAAACGGCGGCACAACGGGGTGCCACGGCACAACGGGGTACGGCGGAACAGCGTGTGAAACGGCAGAGCGTGTGAATCCGCACGGCGCTCCGTGAACGTTCACGGCGGAGAGGGGCCCGGTGGGCGGGCGGCCAGGGCCGCCCTGGTGAGGCGGGAGGGGCGCGTTCACATCCCGGCCGCCGCGTTCACAGCTCCGTGTCCCCCGCATTGAAGCGTGTTGACCTGCCCCCGACAAGGATCGATGCTCATCCGCAGCGTCCGGACGCGCTCCTCCACCCCCACCCTTCCCTCAGGGAGGAACGCGATGCGCAACCTCAGGAGACGGCTCGCCGCCGTGGCGGCCGTGCTTGCCGCACTCATAGCACTGCCCCTGTCGACGGCGACCGCCGCGACAGCGGCCGACCCCGCCGGCGCGGTCACCACCGCCCAGCCCGCCGGACCGGCCGACGCCCCCCGGGCCGCCCTGGCCTGGAAGCGGCTCAACCTCACCATGCAGGCCCAGCTCAAGACCAACTGGTGCTGGGCTGCCGCCGGCAACACCATCGCCACCTACTACGGCAAGAACTACTCCCAGAACCAGTTCTGCAACGCGGCCTTCAACCGCCAGCAGAACACCGAGTGCCCCAACAACCAGGCAACGCTCGGCAATGTGCAGACCGGGCTGCGCTGGGCCGGCATCAGCCCCGGCTCGTACATCAACAACTGGCTCCAGTACCAGGCCGTACAGACCGAGATCAACGCGAACCGGCCGGTGGAGACCCGTATCCAGTGGTCCAGCGGTGGTGGCCACATGCATGTCATCTACGGCTACGACACGGCCAACAGCTGGGTCTACTGGGGCGACCCGTGGCAGACCAGCGACCGCTACAACTGGGCCTCCCACGCCTGGTACGTGAACAACAACTCCTTCTCCTGGACCCACTCGCTCTACCGGATCGGGGCGTGAACGCGATGAAGCGCATCCCGGCCATCGCCACGGCCTCCCTCCTCGCCTCGCTCGCCCTCGGGACGCTGGGCACCGGCACCGCCGCCGCCTCCGGCACCCCCGGGGCGGTGCCCGCCCCCACCGCCTCCGACGTGAAGGCGGCCCGCACCGCGGCCACCTCCCCCGCGACGCTGGACACCCTCTCCCGCTTCTTCGCCCGGGACGGCGCGGTGGCCCGCTCGGCGGCGGCCCCCCGGGCCGAGGGCACCACCGTCCCGGTGCGCACCCTCGCACCGGAGTTCGTGGCCGGGAAGGCGGGCGCACCCATCGCCCGCACCGAATTCCTCGCCACCAAGGCGGTCTCCTCCGACGGCCAGAAGGCGTCCGTGTGGGCCGCCCGGCAGGGTGCGCGGTGGCAGGTCGTCAACATCGCCACCGGTGACGACGAGTTCCGCTACGCCCGGCAGGGCGAGAGCCTGCTCCCCGGGGGCACGGTCTTCCGCGAGCCGCAGATCGACGCCTGGTACGTCAGCAAGGGCACCAAGGTGCTCCCGCTGGACCAGGACGCGGTACGGGCGGTGGGCGCCAAGGGCACCACGCTGGGCGCCTACCGGACCCGGGTCGCGGACGCCTACGCCGACAAGCTTCCCGGCTCGGCCTACGCCAAGAAGGGCGTGGCCGGGGGGTACGACGGACCGGCCGCGGCCACCGCTCCCGCCGGAGCCGAGGCGACGGTGGCCGCGGCCCCCGGCGCACCGGACAACGCCGCGCTGACCACCACATCGGTCGCCGCCGGAGCGGGCGCGGTCCTCGCCCTCGCCCTGGGCGCGGTGACCGTGCTGAGGCTGCGCCGCAGGGCCTGACCTCCCGGACCGACCGGGAACACCGTCCCCTCCAGGGAACGAGCGCCCGCCGCCCCCACGGGCAGCGGGCGCTCGCCGTGCCCGCCCCGAGAGGTCGCCGTGCCCCCGCCCCGGGAGGTCGCCGGAGTGTCAGTCCCCGCCAGTAGGGTGGACGGCATGGCAGACCCCTCCAGCTACCGTCCCAAACCGGGAGAGATCCCCGACTCTCCGGGGGTCTACAGATTCCGGGACGAACACCGCCGGGTGATCTACGTCGGCAAGGCCAAGAGCCTGCGCCAGCGCCTCGCCAGCTACTTCCAGGACCTGGCCGGCCTCCACCCGCGCACCGCCACCATGGTCACCACCGCCGCGTCCGTGGAGTGGACGGTCGTCTCCACCGAGGTCGAGGCCCTCCAGCTGGAGTACTCCTGGATCAAGGAGTACGACCCCCGGTTCAACGTCAAGTACCGCGACGACAAGAGCTATCCCTATCTCGCGGTCACGCTCAACGAGGAGTTCCCCCGGGTCCAGGTGCTGCGCGGGGCCAAGCGCAAGGGCGTGCGCTACTTCGGCCCGTACGGCCACGCCTGGGCGATCCGCGAGACCGTCGATCTGATGCTCCGTGTCTTCCCCGTGCGCACCTGCTCCGCCGGTGTCCTCAGGAACCACCAGCAGAAGGGGCGCCCCTGCCTCCTCGGCTACATCGGCAAGTGCTCGGCGCCCTGCGTCGGCCGGGTCACCCCCGAGGAGCACCGCGAACTCGCCGAGGAGTTCTGCGACTTCATGGCCGGCCGCGCCGGCACCTACATCCGCCGGCTGGAGAAGCAGATGACGGCGGCGGCCGAGGAGATGGAGTACGAGCGGGCCGCCAGGCTCCGCGACGACATAGAGGCCCTCCGCCGCGCCCTGGAGAAGAACGCCGTCGTCCTCGCCGACGCCACCGACGCCGATCTCATCGCCGTCGCCGAGGACGAGCTGGAGGCCGCCGTCCAGATCTTCCACGTCCGCGGCGGCCGGGTGCGCGGACAGCGCGGCTGGGTCACCGACAAGGTCGAGGCCGTCGACACCGCCGGCCTCGTCGAGCACGCCCTCCAGCAGCTGTACGGGGAGGAGCGCGGCGAGGCCGTCCCCAAGGAGGTCCTGGTCCCCGCGCTCCCCGAGGACAGCGCGACGGTCAGCCGCTGGCTCGGCGACCGCAGGGGCTCCCGGGTGTCCCTGCGCATCCCCCAGCGCGGTGACAAGAAGGACCTGATGGAGACGGTCCAGCGCAATGCCCAGCAGGCGCTGGCCCTGCACAAGACCAAGCGCGCCGGGGACCTCACCACCCGCTCCCGGGCCCTGGAGGAGATCGCCGCGGCCCTCGGCCTCGACTCGGCGCCGCTGCGCATCGAGTGCTTCGACATCTCCCACCTCCAGGGCGAGGACGTCGTGGCCTCCATGGTGGTCTTCGAGGACGGCCTCCCGCGCAAGAGCGAGTACCGCCGCTTCCAGATCAAGACCTTCGCCGGGCAGGACGACGTCCGCTCCATGCACGAGGTGATCAGCCGCCGCTTCCGCCGCTACCTCGCGGAGAAGGACCGTACGGGGGAGTGGATCGGCGCCGACGACCCGGCCGCGCCCCCCGGCGCGCCCGGGGACCCGCTCCAGGGCGCCCCGGAGCCGGACGACGGACGGCCCAAGCGCTTCGCCTACCCGCCCCAGCTCGTGGTGGTCGACGGCGGCAGGCCCCAGGTCGCCGCCGCCCGGCGCGCCCTGGACGAGCTGGGCATCGACGATGTCGCCGTCTGCGGCCTCGCCAAGCGGCTGGAGGAGGTCTGGCTCCCCGGCGAGAGCGACCCGGTGATCCTGCCCCGCTCCAGCGAGGGGCTCTACCTTCTCCAGAGGGTCCGTGACACCGCCCACGACTTCGCCATCCGCTACCAGCGGTCCAAGCGGGCCAAACGCATCCGCACCGGCCCCCTGGACGCGGTCCACGGTCTGGGCGAGACCCGGAAACAGGCACTGATCAAGCATTTCGGCTCGGTGAAGCGGCTGCGGCAGGCGACAATCGAGCAGATCTGCGACGTACCCGGCATGGGCCGGAAGACCGCGGAAGCCGTGGTCACGGCCCTCGCCCAGGCGGCTCCGGCCGCCCCTGCCGTGAATACGGCAACAGGAGAGATCATGGAAGAGAACGACGGGGGCAGCACGACATGACCGAGCACGAGACAGACGGAGCAGCAGACGTGAGTACGGGCACCACCACCGAGCCCGGCGGGACCGCGGAGGCGGCCATCCCCGAGCTGGTGATCATCTCCGGGATGTCCGGAGCAGGTCGGAGCACGGCCGCGAAGTGTCTCGAGGACCTCGGCTGGTTCGTGGTCGACAACCTGCCGCCCGCGCTGATCCCCACCATGGTGGAGCTGGGCGCGCGCTCGCAGGGCAATGTCGCCCGGATCGCCGTCGTCGTCGATGTCCGCGGGCGCCGGTTCTTCGACAACCTCCGCGAATCCCTCGCCGACCTCGACGCCAAGCAGGTCACCTGCCGGATCGTCTTCCTGGAATCGTCCGACGACGCCCTGGTCAGGCGCTTCGAGTCGGTGCGCCGGCCCCACCCGCTCCAGGGCGACGGCCGGATCGTCGACGGGATCGCCGCCGAGCGGGACCTCCTGCGGGAGCTGCGCGGCGACGCCGACCTGGTCATCGACACCTCCAGCCTCAATGTCCACGAGCTGCGCGCCAAGATGGACGCCCAGTTCGCGGGCGACGAGAAGCCGGAGCTGCGGGCCACCGTCATGTCCTTCGGGTTCAAGTACGGACTGCCCGTCGACGCGGACCTCGTCGTGGACATGCGCTTCCTGCCCAACCCGCACTGGGTCCCGGAGCTGCGCCCCTTCAGCGGACTCAACGAGGAGGTGTCGAACTACGTCTTCAACCAGCCCGGCGCCAAGGAGTTCCTCGACCGCTACACCGAGCTGCTCCAGCTCATCGCCGCGGGCTACCGCCGCGAGGGCAAGCGCTATGTGACCGTCGCCGTCGGCTGCACCGGCGGCAAGCACCGCTCGGTGGCCACCTCCGAGAAGCTCGCCGCCCGGCTCTCCGCCGCCGGGGTCGAGACCGTGGTCGTCCACCGGGACATGGGGCGCGAGTGACCGCACGCTCCCTGCGCCTGAGGCGGCTGCGCGGGTCCGCCATGCCCATCGGCCGCCGGCGCGGCGCCGCCCCGAAGGTGGTCGCGCTCGGCGGCGGCCGGGGGCTGTCCGCGTCGCTGGCGGCCCTGCGCCGGATCACCGGCGATCTCACCGCCGTGGTCACCGTCGCCGACGACGGCGGCTCCAGCGGCCGGCTCCGGGAGGAGCTGGGGGTGCTGCCCCCGGGCGATCTGCGCAAGGCGCTCGCGGCGCTCTGCGGCGACGACGACTGGGGGCAGACCTGGTCCCGGGTGATCCAGCACCGCTTCCAGTCCCAGGGCGATCTGCATGAGCACGCGGTCGGCAATCTGCTGATCGTCGCCCTCTGGGAGCAGCTCGGCGACCATGTCCAGGCCCTGGACCTGGTGGGCCGGCTGCTGGGGGCGCACGGCCGGGTGCTGCCGATGTCGGCGGTGCCGCTGGAGCTCCAGGCGCTGGTGCGGGGGCACGATCCGGCGCGCCCGGACGCGGTGGAGACCGTGAGAGGCCAGGCGACCGTGGCGCTCACCCCCGGGGATGTGCAGTCCGTCCACCTCGTGCCGAACGATCCGCCCGCCGTTCCGGAGGCCGTGGCCGCCGTTCTTGACGCCGACTGGGTGGTTCTCGGGCCCGGATCGTGGTTCTCCTCGGTGATCCCGCATCTGCTGGTGCCCGAGCTGCTCGACGCGCTGGTGGAGACCAAGGCCCGCCGGGTTCTCTCCCTCAATCTGGCCCCCCAGCCGGGGGAGACAGAAGGTTTCTCCCCGCAGCGTCATTTGGAGGTTTTGGGACGACACGCGCCTAAACTCACCATGGACGTGGTGTTGGCCGACGAGGCCGCCGTGCCCGACCGCGATTCCCTCGCCGACGCCGCCAAACGCCTCGGTGCCGCGGTCGAGCTGGCCCCCGTGGCCTCGCCCGACAGCGTTTCCAAGCATGATCCGGAGCTGTTGGCCGCCGCGTACGACCGTATTTTTCGGATGCATGGAAGGATCGGCCCATGGCGATGACGGCAGCGGTGAAGGACGAGATCTCCCGGCTTCCCGTCACCCGGACCTGCTGCAGAAAGGCGGAGGTCTCGGCGATCCTGCGGTTCGCGGGCGGGCTGCACCTGGTGAGCGGGCGCATCGTGATCGAGGCGGAGCTGGACACCGGGATCGCGGCGCGCCGGCTCAAGCGCGACATCCTGGAGATCTTCGGGCATACGTCGGAGCTGATGGTGATGGCTCCGGGCGGGCTGCGCCGGGGCTCCCGCTACGTCGTACGGGTGGTGGCGGGCGGCGATCAGCTGGCCCGCCAGACCGGTCTGGTCGACGGCCGGGGCCGACCCATCCGGGGGCTTCCGCCGCAGGTGGTCTCGGGGGCCACCTGCGACGCGGAGGCCGCCTGGCGCGGGGCGTTCCTGGCGCACGGGTCGCTGACCGAGCCGGGGCGGTCGTCCTCGCTGGAGGTCACCTGCCCGGGGCCGGAGGCGGCGCTCGCGCTGGTGGGGGCCGCGCGGCGGCTCTCCATCGCGGCGAAGGCGCGTGAGGTGCGCGGGGTGGACCGGGTCGTCGTGCGCGACGGGGACGCCATCGGGGCGCTGCTGACCCGGCTCGGAGCGCATGAGTCGGTGCTCGCGTGGGAGGAGCGGCGGATGCGGCGCGAGGTGCGCGCCACCGCGAACCGGCTCGCCAACTTCGACGACGCCAATCTGCGCCGCTCGGCGCGCGCGGCGGTGGCCGCGGGGGCGCGGGTGCAGCGGGCGCTGGAGATCCTCGGGGAGGAAGTGCCGGAGCACCTGGCGGCGGCGGGGCGGCTGCGGATGGAGCACAAGCAGGCGTCGCTGGAGGAGCTGGGGGCGCTGGCGGAGCCGCCGCTGACGAAGGACGCGGTGGCGGGGAGGATTCGGCGGTTGTTGGCCATGGCGGACAAGAGGGCGCAGGATTTGGGGATTCCGGGTACGGAGTCCAACCTCACGGAGGAAATGGCCGACGGCCTGGTGGGCTGACCCCTTTCCCGGGGCCCCGCCCCGCCCCCCGCGCCTCAATCGCCGGCGGGGCTCGGTGAGTGCGCCTCAATCGCCTGGGCAAACCCAGCCCGTCCGGCGCTCGAGGACGGACCCTGTGCCACAGGACCCCGCATCCTGCGGGCCACGGTCGGGGGCCAGCCCCCGAACCCCCGCTCCTCAAACGCCGGAGGGGCTGAGGTGGTGCTCCTCAATCGCCGGAGGGGCTGAGGTGGCGCTCCTCGTTCGTCGGCGGGGCTGAGCGAACCCAGCCCGTCCGGCGTTTGAGGACGGACCCTGTGCGACAGTGCGGGTCTCGGTCGGGGGCCGGCCCCCGAACCCCCGCTCCTCAATCGCCGGAGGGGCTGGGGTGGTGCTGCTCAATTCCCGGCGGGGCTCGGTGAGCGCGCCTCAATCGCCCGGGGGGTTGGGGTGGTGCGCCTCAATCGCCCGGGGGGCTGGATTTCCTGCCTCGGCTCTCCGGTGAGGCTGAGCGAACCCAGCCCGTCCGGCGTTTGAGGACGGACCCTGTGCCGCGGGGGCCCGAGGCTGCGGGGCTGGGTACGTGGCGCGCCCGGGTCGTCACCCAGCGTAGCCGCAGGCGCTCATCCGGGAAGCCTCCTGCGCAGGTGAGAGCCGTTCGGGGGGTGTACCGAGGGGTACGGGGTCACGGGTCGCCTTCCAGGCCCTCCGATGTCACCTCAGGGGCCTCAGGGAGGTAGGGTCGTAAGCGGTCGGGGACATCCCATACAACTCGCCGGCAGTCAAAACGCCGGCGTACCAACGAGGAGATCGGTTCGTGACGATCCGCGTAGGCATCAACGGCTTTGGCCGCATCGGTCGTAACTACTTCCGCGCGCTGCTGGAGCAGGGTGCTGACATCGAGATCGTGGCTGTCAACGACCTGGGTGACACTGCGACCACTGCCCACCTGCTGAAGTACGACACCATCCTGGGCCGCCTCAAGGCCGAGGTGTCCCACACCGCCGACACGATCACCGTGGACGGCCGCACCATCAAGGTGCTCTCCGAGCGCAACCCCGCGGACATCCCCTGGGGCGAGCTGGGCGTCGACATCGTCATCGAGTCGACGGGCATCTTCACCAAGAAGGCCGACGCCGAGAAGCACCTCGCCGGTGGCGCCAAGAAGGTCCTGATCTCGGCTCCGGCCAGCGACGAGGACATCACCGTGGTGATGGGCGTCAACCAGGACAAGTACGACCCGGCGAAGCACCACGTCATCTCGAACGCCTCCTGCACCACCAACTGTGTGGCGCCGATGGCGAAGGTCCTGGACGAGAACTTCGGCATCGTCCGCGGTCTGATGACCACGGTCCACGCCTACACCAACGACCAGCGCATCCTGGACTTCCCGCACAAGGATCTGCGCCGTGCCCGCGCCGCCGCGGAGAACATCATCCCGACCACCACGGGCGCGGCCAAGGCCACCGCCCTGGTTCTCCCGCAGCTCAAGGGCAAGCTGGACGGCATCGCCATGCGCGTCCCGGTCCCGACCGGCTCCGCCACCGACCTGGTGGTCGAGCTGGCCCGCGAGACCACCAAGGACGAGGTCAACGCCGCGTTCAAGAAGGCCTCCGAGGGCGAGCTCCAGGGCATCCTGGCCTACACCGAGGACCAGATCGTCTCCTCGGACATCGTCAGCGACCCGGCGTCCTGCACCTTCGACTCCTCCCTGACCATGGTCCAGGAGGGCAACTCGGTCAAGATCCTCGGCTGGTACGACAACGAGTGGGGCTACTCCAACCGCCTCGTGGACCTGACCGTGTTCGTCGGCGGCCAGCTCTGACCAGCATGATGGTGGACCATACGGTTCCCAACAGCTCAGTGAGGTGAGCGGCGGGGCCCGAGCAGCGCACGGCAGCGCGGTTCGGGCCCTGTCGCACGTCCAGCCATCCGAGGAGTCCCGTCCATGAAGACGATCGACCAGCTTCTTGCCGAAGGGGTCGCCGGCCGGCGAGTTTTCGTCCGCGCCGATCTCAATGTGCCGCTCGACGGCACCACCATCACCGACGACGGCCGCATCCGGGCCGTCGTCCCCACGGTGGCCAGGCTCGCCGACGCGGGCGCCCGGGTCATCGTCGCCTCGCATCTGGGCCGCCCCAAGGGCGCCCCGGACCCCGCCTTCTCGCTGGCCCCGGCCGCGGCCCGCCTCGGTGAGCTGCTCGGCACCGAGGTCGCCTTCGCCACCGACACCGTCGGCGCGTCGGCCCGCGCCACCGTCGACGGCCTCGCCGACGGCCGCGTCGCGGTGATCGAGAACCTCCGCTTCAACCCGGGCGAGACCAGCAAGGACGACGCCGAGCGCGGCGCCTTCGCCGACCGGCTCGCCGCCCTCGCCGATGTGTACGTCGGTGACGGCTTCGGCGCCGTGCACCGCAAGCACGCCTCGGTCTACGACCTCCCCGCGCGGCTGCCGCACGCCGCCGGCTACCTCATCGCCACCGAGGTCGGTGTGCTGAGGAAGCTCACCGACGACGTCAAGCGGCCGTACGCCGTGGTCCTCGGCGGCGCCAAGGTCTCCGACAAGCTCGGGGTCATCGACCATCTGCTGGAGCGGGCCGACCGCATCCTCATCGGCGGTGGCATGGCCTACACCTTCCTCAGGGCCCAGGGCCACGAGATCGGCACCTCGCTCCTCCAGGAGGACCAGATCCCGGTCGTCCAGGAGTATCTGAAGCGCGCCGAGGAGAAGGGCGTGGAGTTCGTCCTCCCCGTCGACGTCCTGGTCGCCGGGAGCTTCCCGGATCTGCGGACAAAGGCCCCGGCCCACCCCGACGCCGTCGCCGTGGACTCCGTCCCCGCCGACCGGATGGGGCTGGACATCGGCCCCGAGACCTGCAAGCTGTACGCCTCGAAGCTCGCCGACACGGCCACCGTCTTCTGGAACGGCCCGATGGGCGTCTTCGAGCACCCCGACTACGCCGAGGGCACCAAGGCCGTGGCCCAGGCGCTGATCGAATCCCCGGCCTTCACCGTGGTCGGCGGCGGAGACTCCGCAGCCGCGGTGCGGACCCTGGGCTTCGACGAAAAGGCATTCGGCCACATTTCAACCGGCGGCGGCGCCAGCCTCGAATACCTCGAGGGCAAGACGCTTCCCGGCCTCGCCGCACTGGAGGACTGACACTTTCATGACCACTCGCACCCCGCTGATGGCGGGCAACTGGAAGATGAACCTCAACCACCTTGAGGCCATCGCCCACGTCCAGAAGCTCGCCTTCGCCCTGGCGGACAAGGACCACGAGGCCGTCGAGGTCGCCGTGCTGACGCCCTTCACCGATCTGCGCTCCGTGCAGACCCTGGTCGACGGCGACAAGCTGAAGATCAAGTACGGCGCCCAGGACATCTCGGCGCACGACTCCGGCGCGTACACCGGTGAGATCTCCGGCCCGATGCTGGCGAAGCTGAAGTGCGCCTATGTCGCCGTCGGCCACTCCGAGCGCCGGCAGTACCACGCCGAGACCGACGAGATCTGCAACGCCAAGGTGAAGGCCGCGTTCCGGCACGGCATCACCCCCATCCTCTGCGTCGGCGAGGGACTGGACGTCCGCAAGGCCGGCCGGCAGGTGGAGCACACGCTGGCCCAGCTCGACGGCGGCCTCCAGGACGTCACCGCCGAGCAGGCCGGGACGATCGTGATCGCGTACGAGCCGGTCTGGGCGATCGGCACCGGCGAGGTCGCCACGCCCGAGGACGCCCAGGAGGTCTGCGGCGCGATCCGCGGCCGGCTCGCCGAGCTGTACTCGCAGGAGCTGGCCGACAAGGTCCGCATCCAGTACGGCGGCTCGGTCAAGTCCGGGAACGTCGCCGCGATCATGGCGCAGCCCGATGTGGACGGCGCCCTGGTGGGCGGCGCGGCACTGGACACGGACGAGTTCGTCAAGATCGTGCGCTTCCGTGATCAGTGAGCACGCTCAGTGAGCGGCTCCCGCGACCGGTGAGTATGCCGTAGCGCGGATTCGTCGTACCCTTGCGGGGGCCTGAGGCTTTTGACGAGCCCGGGCCCCCGTCGTCCGTAGATGTTCCACGAGAATTGCCAGGAAGTAGGGTCCAGCCGTGGTTATGGGGTTCTCGATCGCCCTGATCGTCTTCAGCCTGCTGCTGATGCTGCTGGTGCTGATGCACAAGGGGAAGGGCGGCGGCCTCTCCGACATGTTCGGTGGCGGTATGCAGTCGTCCGTCGGCGGCTCATCGGTCGCCGAGCGCAACCTCGACCGGATCACCGTGGTGATCGGTCTGCTGTGGTTCGCATGCATTGTCGTACTTGGTCTGCTGATGAAGCTGGACAGCTGACACACAGGTTTCCCCGTCCGGGTTCGGATGTAACTCCAATCCCTGGACGGGCGTTGGGCCTTACGTAGACTGGGGCACCGCGGCGCAGCCGCTGTGAGACGCTGTACAGCACCATCACGCAGGGAGTTACGACCGTGGCAAGTGGCAACGCGATCCGGGGAAGCCGGGTCGGGGCGGGGCCGATGGGCGAGGCCGAGCGTGGCGAGTCCGCGCCGCGCCTGCGCATCTCCTTCTGGTGCTCGAACGGGCACGAGACACAGCCGAGCTTCGCCAGCGACGCGCAGGTCCCTGACACCTGGGACTGCCCCCGCTGTGGATTCCCGGCCGGACAGGACCGGGACAATCCCCCGGACCCGCCACGCACGGAGCCGTACAAAACACATCTCGCCTATGTGCGCGAGCGGCGCAGCGACGCGGACGGCGAGGCGATTCTCGCCGAGGCGCTCGCCAAACTGCGCGGCGAGATCTAGGACTTGCGGTCCGGCCGGACACTTTCGAGTGGCCGGCCGGATTCTTTTGTTCCCTCGGGCTCCGCTCACAGCCGACGCGGCTTCGCTTTCACGTCACCAGTACTCCTGATCAATTAGGTTGGGAGGTGGCGGAGCGCAGCCAGGTACGAGGAGAAGTGAGCTGATGTCCGAGTGAACACACGTGGCCGTAGCAGGCTGGACCAGATGCCCGAGTGGACCGCGCTCGGCAGGCACCGGGAGCAGTTGGGGCAGCCCCTGCTGCGGGAGCTGTTCGCGGCCGACGGGGAGCGGGGCACCGCCTTCGCCCTGCGCGTCGGCGATCTGCGTCTCGACTACTCCAAGCACCTGGTCACCGGGGAGACCCTGGCGCTCCTGCGCGATCTGGCCGCCGCGACGGACGTGGCGGGGCTGCGGGACGCGATGTTCCGCGGCGAGAAGATCAACACCACCGAGGACCGTGCCGTCCTGCACACCGCCCTGCGCGCCCCCCGGGACGCCGTGATCGAGGTCGACGGCGAGAACGTGGTGCCGGCGGTGCACGCCGTGCTCGACCGGATGGCGGCGTTCTCGGAGAAGGTCCGATCCGGTGCGTGGACGGGGCACACCGGAAAGCCGATCAGGAATATCGTCAACATCGGTATCGGCGGCTCCGATCTCGGTCCGGCGATGGCGTACGAGGTGCTCCGCTCCTACACCGCGCGCGATCTCACCCTCCGTTTCGTCTCGAATGTGGACGGTGCCGATCTGCACGAGGCGGTACGCGGCCTGGACGCGGCCGAGACGCTCTTCATCGTCGCCTCCAAGACCTTCACCACCATCGAGACCATCACCAACGCGACCTCCGCCCGCGACTGGCTCCTCGGCGGGCTGAACGCGGGCCAGGAAGCCGTCGCCAAGCACTTCGTGGCGCTGTCCACCAATGCCGGCGAGGTCGCCGGCTTCGGTATCGACACGGCGAACATGTTCGAGTTCTGGGACTGGGTCGGCGGGCGTTACTCCTACGATTCCGCCATCGGGCTCTCCCTGATGATCGCGATCGGCCCGGAGCGTTTCCGGGAGATGCTCGACGGATTTCATCTGATGGACGAGCACTTCCGCACCGCCCCGCCGGAGGCCAACGCCCCGCTGCTGCTGGGACTGCTGGGTGTCTGGTACGGCGCCTTCTTCGACGCCCAGTCGCACGCGGTCCTGCCGTACTCGCACTATCTGAGCAAATTCACCGCCTATCTCCAGCAGCTCGACATGGAGTCCAACGGCAAGTCCGTGGACCGCGCGGGCGACCGGGTCGACTGGCAGACCGGGCCCGTGGTGTGGGGCACCCCCGGCACCAATGGGCAGCACGCCTACTACCAGCTGCTCCACCAGGGCACCAAGCTGATCCCCGCCGACTTCATCGGCTTCGCCCGGCCGGTCCCCGACCTGCCGGAGGGGCTGGTCGCCCAGCACGATCTGCTGATGGCCAACTTCTTCGCCCAGACCCAGGCGCTCGCCTTCGGCAAGACCCCGGAGGAGGTACGGGCGGAGGGCGTCCCGGAGGAGCTGGTGGCCCACAGGACCTTCCCCGGGAACCACCCCACGACCACGATCCTCGCCGACGCACTGACCCCCTCCGTGCTCGGCCAGCTCATCGCGCTCTACGAGCACAAGGTCTTCGTCCAGGGCGCCGTCTGGAACATCGACTCCTTCGACCAGTGGGGCGTCGAGCTGGGCAAGGTGCTCGCCCGCGCGATCGAGCCGGTGCTCACCGAGGGCACGGGCGCGGAGCGGCTCGACAGCTCGACCGCGGCGCTCACCGCGGCCTACCGCGCGCTCCGGGGGCGTTGAGCCGGTGACGGAGAGGGAGGGGACCGTACGGCTGCGCCCGCCGAACAACCCGCTCGACGGACGGGCGGTGCGCTGGTGGCGGGCGCGGTCGCTGATCGTCACCGCCCTGGGCACGGCGGTGCTCGCGATACCGGGCTGGCTGATAGCCCCCGCACGGACCTGGCTGCTGGCCGCGGCCGGCGCGGTGGCGCTGCTGGGGCTGGTGGAGGCGGCGGTGCTGCCCCGCTGGCGGTACCGGGTGCACCGCTGGGAGGCCACGGACGAGGCGGTCTATGTCCGCACCGGTGCCTTCTGGCAGGAGTGGCGGATCGCGCCGATGTCCCGCATCCAGACCGTGGACACGGTACGGGGGCCGCTGGAGCGGGCGTACCGGCTGGCCACGGTCACCGTCACCACGGCCTCCTCCAAGGGGGCCATCAGGATCGAGGGCCTGGACCACGAGGTGGCGGCCGATCTCGCGGAGCGGCTGACCCGCATCACCCGGGCGACGCCGGGGGACGCGACATGAGCGCCGAGCCCGGTCCGGCCCGCGTCGCCGGGCCCGCCGCCGCGGAGCCCACCGCTTCGGCCGCCGCTCCGGGGCCCGCCGCCCTCCCGTCCGCCGACCCCGCCGACGGCTGGCGGCGGATCGATCCCAAGGCCCTGCTCGTCACCGCGGCGGTCTGGGGCTCGGTGGCCGCCGGTGTCTGCCTCCCCGTACTGCTCGGCCTCTCCGGCGGCGCCTGGTTCGCCCACGCCTCCCGGCGCGGCGCCGGGCTGCTCCCGCTGTTCGGCGCCGCCGCCCTGGTGGTCCTGGCCGCCGTCGGCGCCGAGTACGTCAAGTGGCGCAAGACCCGCTACCGCGTCGGCCCCGAACGGGTGGAACTCCACACCGGGCTGGTGCTGGTCAAACGGCGCTCGCTGGCCCGCGAGCGGATACGCACGGTCGATCTGACCGCCCATCCGCTGCTGCGGGTCCTCGGTCTCGTCACGGTCCGCATCGGCACCGGGGAACAGGCCGGGAGCGGCGAGTCCACCCTGGAACTCAACCCGGTCTCCCGGGCCGAGGGCGAACGGCTCCGCCGTGACCTCCTCGACCGCCCGCCGGCCGCCGGGCCCCGCGTCGACCACGACGGGAACCTCGCCGGTCTCGACCCGCGCTGGATGCGGTACGCCCCGCTCTCCTTTGTCGCCCCGCTGCTGGGCGGCGCGGCGGCGGGCGCCGTGATGCAGGTCAGCGACTGGTTCGGAGCCCAGGGAACGGTCATCGACTGGGTCGGCGACCGCTTCCGGGACACCTCCGTCGCGGTGCTGGTCCTCACGCTCGTCCTCGCCGCCCTGGTCGCGGGGGTCGTCGGAGCCCTCGGTCTCTGGGTGGAGATGTGGTGGAACTACCGGCTGGAGCGCGAGCCCGGCGGCACCCTGCGGGTGCGGCGCGGACTTCTCACCGTCCGCTCGATCTCCGTGGAGGAGCGCCGGCTCCGCGGTGTCGAGCTGGTCGAGCCCCTGGGCGTACGGCTGGCCGGCGCCGCCCGGGTGGACGCCGTCGCCACCGGGATAGGCCAGGACGACGAGGACAAGCACGTCGACCTCCAGGTGCTGCTGCCGCCCGCGCCGCGCGCGCTCGCGGGCGAGGTGGCGGCGCGGGTGCTCCGCGAGAGCGTCACCCCGACCGACGCGCCCCTGACCCGCCACCCGGGCGCGGCCCGCACCCGCAGGCTGCGCTGGGCGCTCGCCGCCGTCCTCGGCCCGCTCGCGGTGCTCACCCTGCTGGGTCTGCGGCTGACCCCGGTCCTGCTGTACATCGCCGCCGCCGCCGCGTCGGTGGCGGTCCCGGCGGCGGTGCTGCTGGCCCTGGACGCCTACCGCAGCCTCGGCCACACCCTCAGCGGCGACTATCTCGTGGCCCGCTCCGGCACCGCCCGCCGCTCGACCGTGGCGCTCCGGCGCTCCGGGGTCATCGGCTGGGTGGTCAGGCAGTCGTTCTTCCAGCGGCGCGCCGGGGTGCTGACCGTGACCGCGACCACGGCGGCCGGTTCGGGGGCGTACTCCGTGTACGACGCGGAGGCGGCCGAGGGGATCGCCTTCGCGGCGGCGGCGGTGCCGGGGCTGCTGACGCCCTTCCTGGAGCCGCCGCCGGAGCGGTGATCACCGGGACCGATGGAGAGGCGGAATCAGCCCCGGGTGATCATTGATCATGACTGAAGCAAGCCGCCGCACCATACTGACCGCTTTCGCGACCGCCGCCGTGGGCACCACCGCGCTGGCGGAGACCGCCACCGCCGCGCCCGGAACCGCGCACGCCACCGGAGCCGTGGCCGCGCCCGCCGCGGTGGCCGAGCCCGAGTCGCACACGGAGATCTACACGAACACGGCCCTGGTCGAGGGCCGTGACTACTCCAGACGGTTCAGGCGCGCCGATCCCAACCTCGCCCCCCACTTCACCCGCACCACCGTCATGGCGATCCACGGAGGCGGCATCGAACCCGGGACCTCGGAACTCTGTCTGGGGATCGCCGGATTCCACACCTCCCCGGTCGCTCCCGCCGGCCGGGACGGTCTGCCGCTCCACGACTACTGGATGTTCGAGGGACGGAAGACCAGCGGCAACGCGGACGCCTTCCATGTCACATCGTCGAAGGCGGACGACCGGGTCGCCCTCTCCATGGCGGGGAGCAGCCTCAACGTCGTGAGCGTGCACGGCTGCGACTGGCAGCGGGTCACCACCCCGGACAACAAGCAGGCCGTGGTCGTCGGGGGCCTGAACGTGCCGTTCAAGAACCTGCTGAAGGCACAGCTGACGGCGGCCGGATTCCAGGTCATCGACGGAGCCGGCACGAATCTGGCGGGGGAGCAGCCCAACAACATCTGCAACCGGACGATCCTCAGGATGGGCGCCCAGCTGGAGCTGACCGGTGAACTCCGGGCAGCCATGTTCACCGTCAACACCGGCGCCGGGCGGGCCACCAGCACCACCCAGGTCTTCCACGACTTCGTGGCCGCCACCCGCAAGGCCATCCATCTCCAGGAGCAGGCCCCCGAGCAGATCGTCCACTGAATCCGTCCGGAAGACGGAGGGGCCCCGGTGAGCCGCCACGACGGCTCACCGGGCCCCTCCGCTCCCACCGGGCGCTACGCCAGCGCCGGCGGGTAGAGATCGCGCGGCAGCTCGGAGGCCGCAGCGGCGTCCAGCAGCCACAGGGTGCGGCCGCGGCCACGTGCCCCGGCCGCCGGGGCCTGGACCTCTCCCGCGCCCGACAGCGCCATCGCCGCCGCCTTGGCCTTGTCCTCGCCGGCGGCCAGCAGCCACACCTCACGGGCCGACCGGATGGCCGGCAGCGTCAGCGAGATACGCGTCGGCGGAGGCTTGGGCGCGCCGTGCACACCCACCACCGTGCGCTCGGTCTCCCGTACCGCCGGAAGCTCCGGGAAGAGCGAGGCGACATGGGTGTCGGGGCCGACGCCCAGCATGAGCACATCGAAGGACGGCACCGCGCCGTGGTCCTCGGGACCCGCCGCCGCGGCCAGTTCGGTGGCGTACGCGGCGGCCGCGGCCTCCACATCACCGCCGTACGCGCCGTCCGACGCGGCCATCGGGTGCACCCGCGCCGGGTCCACCGGGACGCTGTCGAGCAGCGCCCGGTGGGCCTGGGTCGCGTTGCGCTCCGGGTCCCCCTCGGGGAGGAACCGCTCATCGCCCCACCACAGGTCGAGACGGCGCCAGTCGATCGCGTCCCGGGCCGGGGAGGCCCCGAGCGCGGCCAGCACGGCGCTGCCGTTGCGGCCACCCGTCAGGACCACCGACGCCGAGCCGCGCGCGGCCTGGGCGTCCACGATCCTGGTGATCAGCCGGGCCGCGGCGGCCTGCGCCATCAGCTCCTTGTCGCGGTGGACGACCAGCTGGGGAGCGCTCACTTGGCCGCCGCCTTCTTCGTGGCGGCCTTCTTCGCCGGAGCCGGAGCCGGAGCCGGAGCCGGATCGGTGGCGGCGGCCGGAGCGGCGGACCCGCCATCGGGCGAGCCCGCGTCCGATGAAGCGGCGGAGGAAGCGGCGGAGGAAGCGGTCTTCCGCCCCGCCGCGCCACCACGGCCGCCCGAGGGCGCCGTCGCCCGGCTCTCGTCACCCAGCCGGTCCACCCCGAAGCGCAGGGCCGACGCGTAGGTGTCGTCCGGGTCCAGCCGCCGCAGCTCCTCCGCGATCAGCTCGGCGGTGTCCCGCCGCTTCAGCGCCACCGCCCGGTCCGGCTGCCCGTGGATGGAGAGGTTCGCCAGCGAACCGTCCGCCCGGTCCAGCACGATCGGGCCGCAGCTCGTCTCCATCCGCACCGCCGTGAGCCCCGGGCCCGCCGACAGGGCCCGGATGACCGGGACCTTCAGCCGGTCCGCCAGCCACATGGCCAGCAGCTCCACGCTCGGGTTGAACTCCTCGCCCTCCACCTCCACCGAGGTGACCTCGCAGACCACCTGGTCGAGCGCGGCGGCCAGCATCGAACGCCAGGGAGTGATCCGGGTCCAGGAGAGATCCGTGTCGCCGGGGGTGTACGCCTCGGCGCGCGCGCTCAGCTCCTGGACCGGGTGCTCGGACGCGTAGGTGTCCGTGACCCGGCGCTGGGCCAGCGCGCCCAGCGGGTCCTTCGCCGGGTCGAGCGGGGCGCTCACCGGCCACCAGACGACGACCGGCGCGTCGGGCAGCAGCAGCGGCAGCACGACCGACTGGGCGTGCTCGCTGACCTCCCCGTACAGCCGCAGGATCACCGTCTCACCGGTGCCGGCCTCCGCGCCCACCCGCACCTCGGCGTCCAGGCGCGCCTGCGCCCGGGCGCGCGGGGTGCGCGAGACCCGCTTGATGACCACGAGGGTGCGCGAGGGGTGCTCGCGCGATGCCTCGTTGGCGGCCTTCAGCGCGTCGTAGGCGTTCTCCTCGTCGGTGACGATGACCAGGGTCAGCACCATGCCGACGGCCGGGGTGCCGATCGCCCTGCGCCCCTGCACCAGCGCCTTGTTGATCTTGCTGGATGTGGTGTCCGTCAGATCGATCTTCATGGCCGGCGCCAGCTCCGTCCGTCTCGTGCGAGCATTTCGTCCGCCTCGACCGGGCCCCACGTTCCCGACGCGTACTGGGCGGGCTTGCCGTTCTCGTCCCAGAACCGCTCGATCGGGTCGAGGATCTTCCACGACAGCTCGACCTCCTCCACCCTCGGGAAGAGGTTGGAGTCGCCGAGCAGCACATCGAGGATGAGCCGCTCGTACGCCTCGGGGCTGGACTCGGTGAAGGACTCGCCATAGGCGAAGTCCATCGACACGTCCCGCACCTCCATCGAGGTGCCCGGGACCTTGGAACCGAACCGCAGGGTCACGCCCTCGTCCGGCTGGACGCGGATGACCAGGGCGTTCTGGCCCAGCTCCTCGGTCGCGGTGTGGTCGAAGGGGGAGTGCGGAGCGCGCTGGAAGACCACCGCGATCTCGGTGACCCGACGGCCCAGCCGCTTGCCGGTGCGCAGATAGAACGGCACCCCCGCCCAGCGGCGGTTGTCGATCTCCAGCTTGACGGCCGCGTAGGTGTCGGTCGTCGACTCGGGGTCGATCCCGTCCTCCTGGAGGTAGCCGACGGCCTTCTCGCCGCCCTGCCACCCCGCCGCGTACTGCCCGCGCACGGTGTTCTCACCCAGGTCCTTCGGCAGCCGCACGGCACCGAGGACCTTGGTCTTCTCGGCCGCGAGCGCGTCCGCGTCGAAGGAGGCGGGCTCCTCCATCGCGGTCAGCGCCAGCAGCTGGAGCAGATGGTTCTGGATGACGTCACGGGCGGCGCCGATGCCGTCGTAGTACCCGGCACGGCCGCCGATACCGATGTCCTCGGCCATGGTGATCTGCACATGGTCGACATACGACCGGTTCCAGATCGGTTCGAAGAGGGTGTTGGCGAACCGGAGCGCCAGAATGTTCTGGACGGTCTCCTTGCCGAGGTAGTGGTCGATCCGGAAGACCTCGTTGGACGGGAAGACCTCGTGCACCACCTGGTTCAGCTCCATCGCGGAGACCAGATCGTGCCCGAACGGCTTCTCGATGACCGCCCGGCGCCAGGAGCCCTCCTTGGGGTCGGCCAGCCCGTGCTTCTTGAGCTGCTGGACGACCTTGGGGAAGAACTTCGGCGGCACCGAGAGGTAGAAGGCGAAGTTGCCGCCCGTGCCCTGCTCCTGATCCAGCTCGGCGATCGTCTTCTTCAGCGTCTCGAAGGCGTCATCGTCGTCGAAGTCGCCCTGGACGAAACGCATCCCCTGGTTGAGCTGCTGCCAGACCTCCTCGCGGAAGGGGGTCCTGGCGTGCGCCTTGACGGCGTCGTGGACCTCCTGGGCGAAGTCCTCGTCCTGCCACTCCCTGCGGGCGAAGCCGACCAGGGAGAAACCCGGCGGCAGCAGTCCGCGGTTGGCCAGGTCGTAGATGGCGGGCATCAGCTTCTTGCGGGACAGATCGCCCGTGACGCCGAAGATGACCAGGCCCGACGGCCCCGCGATGCGCGGGAGCCGTCGGTCTGCGGTGTCACGAAGCGGATTGGCCTCGCCGGTACCGGACACGGTGGTCAGCCCTCCGAGGGGGCGAGGCGCTTCAGCTCCGCCTCGGTCGACGTGAGGAGGTCGTTCCAGGCGGACTCGAACTTCTCGACGCCCTCGTCCTCCAGCAGCTGGACGACGTCGTCGTAGGAGATGCCGAGGGCCTCCACGGCCGCCAGCTCCGCCCGCGACTGCTCGTAGGTGCCGCGCACGGTGTCACCGGTGATCCGGCCGCGGTCGGCGGTGGCCTCCAGGGTCGCCTCGGGCATGGTGTTCACCGTGCCGGGAGCGACCAGGTCGTCCACGTACAGCGTGTCCTTGTACGCCTTGTCCTTGACCCCGGTCGAGGCCCAGAGCGGGCGCTGGCGGTTGGCCCGCGCCCGGTCCAGCACCTCCCAGCGGTCCGAGGAGAAGACCTCCTCGTACGCCTCGTAGGCGAGCCGGGCATTGGCGAGACCGGCCTTGCCGCGCGCGGCCCTGGCCTCGGCGGTGTCCAGCGCGTCGATGCGCTTGTCGATCTCCGCGTCCACCCGGGAGACGAAGAAGGAAGCCACCGAATGGATCTTCGAAAGGTCGAGTCCGCGCTCCTTGGCCTGCTCCAGGCCGGCCAGGTACGCGTCCATCACCTCGCGGTACCGCGCCAGCGAGAAGATCAGCGTCACATTGACGCTGATCCCGCGGCCGATGGTCTCGGTGATCGCCGGCAGGCCCGCCCGGGTGGCCGGGATCTTGATCAGCGTATTGGGGCGGTCCACCAGCCAGGCGAGCTGCTTGGCCTCGGCGACCGTCGCCAGGGTGTTGTGGGCCAGCCGGGGGTCGACCTCGATGGAGACCCGGCCGTCCTGGCCCCCGGTGGCGTCGAAGACCGGCCGCAGAATGTCGGCGGCGTCGCGGACGTCCGCCGTCGTGATCATGCGGATGGCTTCCTCGACGGTCACCCTGCGCGCGGCCAGCTCCGTGAGCTGCTGCTCGTAGCCGTCACCGCTGCTGATCGCCTTCTGGAAGATCGACGGGTTGGTGGTCACACCGACCACGTGCTGCTGGTCGATCAGCTCGGCGAGATTGCCGGAGGTGATCCGCTTGCGCGACAGGTCGTCGAGCCAGATCGCGACACCTTCGTCGGAAAGGCGCTTGAGTGCGTCTGTCATGAGAATGGCAACTCCTGCGTAGTACGTATATCGGCGTCAGCGCGCGGCGGCGGCGAGAGATTCCCGCGCGGCGGCCGCGACCGCCTCGGCGGTGAACCCGAACTCGCGGAACAGCACCTTGCCGTCCGCCGAGGCACCGAAGTGCTCCAGCGAGACGATGCGGCCCGCGTCGCCGACGAACCGGTGCCAGGTGAGCCCGATACCGGCCTCCACCGCCACCCGCGCCCGCACGGACGGCGGCAGCACCGCGTCCCGGTACTCCTGGTCCTGCTCCTCGAACCACTCCACCGACGGCATCGAGACCACCCGCGCCGGCACCCCGGCGGCCTGGAGCCGTTCCCGCGCCTCCACGGCCAGCTGCACCTCGGAACCGGTGCCGATGAGCACCACCTGGGGCTCACCGCCCTCGGCCTCGAACAGGACATAGCCGCCCCGGGCCGCGTCCTCGTTGCGCTCGTACGTCGGCACACCCTGGCGGGTCAGCGCCAGACCGTGCGGAGCACCCACGCCGAACTCCTTCGTGTACCGCTTCAGGATCTCGCGCCAGGCGATCGCCGTCTCGTTGGCATCCGCCGGACGGACGATGTTCAGGCCCGGGATGGCCCGCAGCGACGCCAGGTGCTCCACCGGCTGATGGGTCGGGCCGTCCTCGCCCAGACCGATCGAGTCGTGCGTCCAGACATAGGTCACCGGCAGGTGCATCAGCGCCGACAGCCGCACGGCGTTGCGCATGTAGTCGGAGAAGACGAGGAAGGTGCCGCCGTAGATACGGGTGTTGCCGTGCAGCGCGATGCCGTTGATCACAGCGGCCATCGAGTGCTCGCGGATGCCGTAGTGGACCGTGCGGCCGTACGGGTCGGCCTCGGGCAGCGGGTTGCCCTTCGGCAGGAACGACGACGTCTTGTCGATCGTCGTGTTGTTCGATCCCGCGAGGTCGGCGGAGCCGCCCCACAGCTCGGGCACGACCGCGCCCAGCGCCTGGAGGATCTTCCCCGAGGCGGCGCGGGTGGCGACACCCTTGCCGGTCTCGAACTCCGGCAGGTGCTCCTCCCAGCCCTCGGGCAGCTCGCCGGAGCGGATGCGGTCGAACTCGGCGGCGCGCTCGGGGTTGGCGGTGCGCCACGCGGCGAAGGTCTTCTCCCACTCGCCCCTGACCTCACGGCCCCGGTCCAGCGCGGCGCGGGTGTGCCCGATCACCGCGTCGGAGACCTCGAAGCTCTGCCCGGGGTCGAAGCCGAGGACGCGCTTGGTGGCCGCGACCTCCTCATCGCCGAGCGCCGAGCCGTGCGCGGCCTCGGTGTTCTGGGCGTGCGGGGCGGGCCACGCGATGATCGACCGGGCCGCGATGAAGGAGGGGCGCTCGGTCTCGGCCTGCGCGGCCCTCAGCGCCCGGTACAGACCCGCGGGGTCCAGGTCGCCGTTGGCCTGCTGCTCGACCCGCTGGACGTGCCAGCCGTACGCCTCGTACCGCTTGAGGGTGTCCTCGGAGACCGCGGTCTCGGTGTCGCCCTCGATCGAGATGTGGTTGTCGTCCCAGAGCAGGACCAGATTGCCCAGCTTCTGGTGCCCGGCCAGCGAGGAGGCCTCGGCGGAGATGCCCTCCTGGAGGCAGCCGTCACCGGCGATGGCCCAGATGGTGTGGTCGAACGGCGAGGTGCCGGGCGCCGCCTCCGGGTCGAACAGACCGCGCTCGTAGCGGGCGGCCATCGCCATGCCCACGGCGTTGGCGACGCCCTGGCCCAGCGGGCCGGTGGTCGTCTCGACGCCCACGGTGTGGCCGTACTCCGGGTGGCCCGGGGTCTTCGAGCCCCAGGTGCGGAACGCCTTCAGATCGTCCAGCTCCAGGCCGTACCCGGCCAGGTAGAGCTGGATGTAGAGGGTCAGCGACGAGTGGCCCGCGGAGAGGACGAACCGGTCACGGCCGGTCCAGTCCGCGTCGGCGGGGTCGTGCCGCATCAGCTTCTGGAAGAGAACGTACGCGGCGGGCGCGAGGCTCATGGCCGTACCGGGGTGGCCGTTGCCGACCTTCTGTACGGAATCCATGGCCAGGACGCGGGCGGTATCGACGGCCCGCTGGTCCAGATCGGTCCACTCAAGGTCTGTGGTGGTCGGCTTGGTGCTCACCCTGGGTCAGGGCTCCTCTCCACATGTCTCCATGTCATGCCCCGGTGACACGGAAGCACCGGGCCCTGCCGAGCCTACCCGCGACAGGCCCGGCGGCCGGTCCCCACGGTGGTGACCGGGGGCGGGGCCGGACCCCAACACGACCCCACCCCCGTGCGGGGCGACGCGGGAGCAGCCTCTAAAGTGACGTCGTACGCGCAAGTCTTCACCGGCCCCATGGATGTCCTGATGCGGCCCGGGAGCTTGCTGGGAGTCTCTGTCAGGGGTGTGCGTGACGGCCGTCGAATCCCGTCCAGCCGGGGTGCTTGGGGCGAGCCCGGTCAACCGGCCGTTCGGGGCCCGCGTCAAGGCGTTCGTGGCGCTGACCAAGCCGCGGATCATCGAGCTGCTGCTGATCACTACAGTGCCGGTGATGTTCCTCGCCGCGCAAGGGGTGCCCGATCTCGGACTGGTGCTGGTCACCTGCCTCGGCGGTTATCTCTCCGCCGGCGGTGCCAACGCCCTGAACATGTACATCGACCGCGACATCGACGCGCTGATGGACCGCACGTCCCAGCGCCCGCTGGTCACCGGCATGGTCTCGCCGCGCGAGGGGCTGGTCTTCGGCCTCGCCCTCGCGGTGATCTCCACGCTCTGGTTCGGCCTGCTGGTCAACTGGCTCTCCGCCTGGCTCTCGCTCGGCGCGCTCCTCTTCTACGTCGTCGTCTACACGATGATCCTCAAGCGGCGCACCTCGCAGAACATCGTCTGGGGCGGGATCGCGGGCTGCATGCCGGTGCTCATCGGCTGGTCCGCCGTCACCAACTCCATGTCGTGGGCCGCGGTCATCCTCTTCCTGGTCATCTTCTTCTGGACGCCGCCGCACTACTGGCCGCTGTCGATGAAGGTCAGGGAGGACTACGCCCGGGTGGGCGTGCCGATGCTCCCGGTGGTCGCCTCCAACAGGGTGGTGGCCCGCCAGATCGTCCTCTACAGCTGGGTGATGGTCGCCGTCTCCCTGCTGCTCACCCCGCTGGGGTACACCGGCTGGTTCTACACCGCCGTGGCCCTGGCCACCGGTGGCTGGTGGCTCTGGGAGGCGCACGCCCTCCAGGCCCGCGCCAAGGCCGGGGCGACGGGCGCCAAGCTCAAGGAGATGCGGCTGTTCCACTGGTCGATCACCTATGTGTCGCTGCTCTTCGTGGCGGTGGCGGTCGACCCCTTCGTGGGCTGACCCTCCCCCTCCGGGGCCCGGGCCGTGGCCCACGCCACGCCCCGGCGCCATGGTCCCCGCCCGGTACCCGCCAGTAGCATCCGGGCATGTCCCACACCACCAAGCACGCCGAGCGCAAGGCCGCCAAGCTCTCCCGGGAGATGGCGGCCTTCTCCCGTTCCCACGGCGGAGCCGAGGCGCAACTCGCCCATCTCGGCCAGGCCGGTACCCGGATCGTCCTCGTCGGCGAGGACGGCGCCTGGGGCGACCTGGTCGCCCCGGACCACGCCATCGCCACCGCCGCCGTCGAGAAGGCCGGCCTCACCGTCCACGAGTCCTTCGACGGCGCCCTCGCGGCCAAGGTCCGCACAGGGCCGTACGAGTGGACCCGGATGGCCGGCATCCAGCTCGGCGGCCCCGCCAACCCCTCCCGCCCGGCCGGGCCCTCCCACGGCTGAGCCGCCCGGGGAACGGCGCGTCGGCGGTACGGAGCCACCGGTGACCGGGGCCGTACCGCCGACGGGCGGGACGCGGGGGGCTCGTCGTCCCTCCCGGATCTCGCCGGGCTCGCGAGCCCGGCGAGATCCCAGAGGGACTCCCTAGGCGACGTTGGAGAGCGCGGGGCCGGCCGGGGCCGGTACCGGGACCCGGGCGTGCGGGCGCTCCCGCAGGCTCAGCGCGAGCCGCAGCACCGCGATCCACATCAGGGCCGAGCCGAACATGTGCACGCCGACCAGGATCTCGGGGACCCCGGTGAAGTACTGGAGATAGCCGATCGCGCCCTGCGCCAGCAGCACGATCAGCAGCTCACGGGCGCGCGCCCGGATGTCGTTCGGAGCGTCCACCACCCGCAGCACCAGCCACATGGCGACCGCCAGCGCACAGACCAGCCAGGCCGACGCGGCGTGCAGATGGGCCGCGTTCGACCAGTCCCACGGCATCCGGGGCACATCGCTGCTGTCGCCCGCGTGCTTGCCCGAACCGGTCACCCCGGTGCCCAGGGTGATGAGCGCCCCGGAGGTGATGACGATCGCCCAGGAGAGCTTGCGGACCGGGCGCGGGACGCGCGGGCGCGGCGGCTCGTCGCCCTCGCCGGTGCGGTGCCAGGTGAGCACGGCGACCGTCAGCAGGGCGTTGGCGAGGAGGAAGTGACCCGCCACGGTCCAGGGGTTGAGACCCGCCCAGACGGTGATCCCGCCGAGGACGGCGTTGCCGAGCACGATCCAGAACTGGAGCCACCCCATCCGGAGCAGCCCGCGCCGGAGCGGCTTGGTGGAGCGCAGCGAGACGATGGCCCAGCCGACCGCCGCCGACAGCACATAGGTCAGCAGCCGGTTGCCGAACTCGATCGCGCCGTGCAGCCCCTGCTCGGGGGTGGCGAAGAGACTGTCGTCCGTGCACTTGGGCCAGGTGTCGCAGCCGAGACCTGAACCGGTGAGCCGGACGGCGCCGCCGGTGACGATGATCAGCACCGTCATGGCGACGGCCGAGAACGCGGCGCGCCGGACCGTCCGGGGTTCGGGCGTCCAGCGCCGGGCGATGAGAGCGAGGGGGGTCAGCACGGGAACAATCGTAGGACGGCCCTTGTGCATGTTTTCACGAGGGGTCGCCCGGGCGCGTCCCCCCGCCCGCCGGGACCCGCGGATACGCGCACCGGAAGCGGGCCCCCGCGAGCTGGTCCTCCTCCTCCCACCACACCGCGAGCCGCCACCGCGCCGGGGCCGGCGGCCTCCCCGGCGCGTGCAGGAACGCGTCGGTCAGCTCGGCCGCGACCGCCGCCGCGCTCCGGTCGGTGACCGCGTCCGTCCCCCGCCAGGGGTACGCCAGCGGGGTCCAGGGCGCCCCATCGGCCTCCCGGACGTCGAACCGCCACACCGCCCGCCAGGAGCGGGCCCGCAGCAGCCGCCGCACCTCCGCGCCCTCCAGCGCCAGACCCGCGGCGATGGCGTCCGGCTCCGCCCCCTCGATCCTGGCGGCCACCACCGCCAGCGGAAGCAGCCGCTCCGGGAGCAGCCCGCCGGAGCGCAGCCGGGTCAGCCCGCCCCGGAAGGGGCAGCGCCGCAGCCGGCGCTCGATCTGCTCCCCCAGGTGCTCCAGCGCCGTGGCGTACCGGGACTCCGGCTCCGCCCCGTCCCGGACGGCCAGCTCCCGGAACCGGCGCTCCGCGCGGACGGCCCAGGCGGCGGCCTCCACCGGGTCGCCCAGCTCCTCCAGCCGGTCGCCGAGAAAGGCCTCGGACTGCGCGAGCCCCTCCCCGTTGCGCGGGTCCGCCGGGTCCAGGCCGCGCCAGACCTCCATGGCCCGCCGGGTGGTGGTCAGCGCCGCGAGCCCGTCCGCGCGGGCGCCGGCCGGCGGGCGGTCGCCCGTGGGCTGGAAGGCGTACCGGGGCAGCCCCAGCTCGTCGCTGAGCGGCTCGGCGAGATAGACGGCCTGGCCGAGCAGGGCCCTGGCGTACCAGCGGGCGTGCTCCGGATCGTGCCGGGCGGGCTCGGCGCAGCGGCGCACGGCCTCGTGCGCGGCGGTGAGGGCGTCGGCGCGCCGCCCCGCGTCGAAGTGGTGCCGGGCGAGATCGGCCCAGCGCAGGCTCAGCCGGGCGGCGAGCGGCGGATCGGCGTCGGCGAGCGGGGTGAGGGCGGCTATCAGCTCCCGCAGCAGCCGTTCCCGCTCCCCGGGCGGGACACCGGCCCTGCCGGATCTGATCCTGGCCCACTCCGCGTCCAGTCGCAGTGCCGCCGTCCGCTCCATCGTGGCCTCCACGCGCCGCTCACGCCGACCGGGCCACCCGAACCGCCGATCTTGCGCAGGCTCATAGTGGCGTGTGGCGGGGGCCGGCGGAAGACGGACGGCGCGAGTCCCCGCGCGGCGCGGGGCGCTGCTACTCCCAGCGGAAGAAGCGGCCCGCCGCGCCGAGACCGGCCACCGCCCACACGGCGAGGATGCCCAGCTGCTCCCACGGCAGCGCGGCGCCGTCCCGCAGCACATCGCGCAGCCCCTCGGAGAGCGCGGAGATCGGCAGCAGCGCGAGCACCGACTGCGCGCCCTCGGGGAACTTCTCCAGCGGCACGATCACCCCGCCGCCCACCAGCAGCAGCAGAAAGACCAGATTCGCGGCGGCGAGCGTCGCCTCGGCCCGCAGGGTGCCGGCCATCAGCAGCCCCAGTCCGCTGAAGGCGGCGGTGCCGAGCACCAGGAGCAGCAGAACGGAGAGCGGGCCGCCCTCCGGGGACCAGCCGAGAGCGAGGGCGATCACCGTCAGCAGCGCGATCTGGAGCACCTCGGTGACCAGCACGGAGAGCGTCTTGGCGCACATCAGGGCCCAGCGGGGGAGCGGGGAGGCGCCGAGCCGCTTCAGGACTCCGTACCGCCGTTCGAAGCCGGTGGCGATGGCCTGGCCGGTGAAGGCGGTGGACATCACGGCGAGGGCGAGCACCCCGGGCGCCAGGAAGTCCACCGGGTCGCCGGCCCCGGTGTCAATGACGTCGACGGTGGAGAAGAGCACGAGCAGCAGGGACGGGATGACGACGGTGAGCAGCAGCTGCTCGCCGTTGCGCAGCAGCATCCTCGTCTCGAAGGCGGTCTGCGCCGCGATCATGCGGCCCAGCGGAGCCGCACCCGGCTTCGGGGTGTGCGTACCGGCGCTCATGGGCGCAGCTCCTTGCCCGTCAGTTCGAGGAAGACGTCCTCCAGCGTGTGCCGCTCGACCGAGATGCCGTCGGGCATGACCCCGTGCTGCGCGCACCACGAGGTGACCGTCGCCAGCAGCAGCGGGTCGACCTGTCCGGCTATCCGGTACGTCCCCGGGACCGGTTCGGCGGCCTGGGTGCCGTCGGGCAGCGCCTTGAGCAGGGAGCCGACGTCCAGTCCGGGCCGGCCGGTGAAGCGCAGGGTGTTCTCGGCGCCGCCCCGGCAGAGCTGCTCCGGGGTGCCCCGGGCGATGACCCGGCCCGCGTCGAGGATCGCGACCTCGTCCGCCAGCTCCTCGGCCTCGTCCATGAAGTGGGTGGTCAGCACGGCGGTGACGCCGTCGGCGCGCAGCTCGCGCACCAGCTCCCAGGTGGCGCGGCGGGCCTGGGGGTCGAGCCCGGCCGTCGGCTCGTCCAGGAAGACCAGCTCGGGCCGGCCGACGACGGCGAGCGCCAGCGCGAGCCGCTGCTGCTGGCCGCCGGAGAGCCGGCGGTAGGCGGTGCGCCCGCAGCCGCCGAGGCCGAGCCGCTCGATCAGGGCGTCCACGTCCAGCGGGTGGGCGTGCAGCCTCGCCATGTGGCGGAGCATCTCGCCGGCCCGCGCGCCGGAGTAGACGCCACCCGACTGGAGCATCACCCCGACGCGGGTCCGCAGCCGGGCCGCGTCGGCGACGGGGTCGAGGCCGAGGACCCGCACGGTGCCCCCGTCGGGGCGGCGGTAGCCCTCGCAGATCTCGACGGTGGTGGTCTTGCCGGCGCCGTTGGGGCCGAGGACGGCGGTGACCTGGCCGGGGGCGACATCGAGATCGAGGCCGTCCACAGCGGTTCTCGTTCCGTACCGCTTGACCAGGCCCCTGATCCGGACGGCGGGCTCGCTAAGCATGCCCGCGAGTCTAGGCGGGCGCCCGGGGGGCTCGGTGCGAGGGGGCCGGGGGGTCCGTGCGCGGGGGCGCGGGTCCCCGCGCACGTGCCGCGCGCGCTCTGCGCCGTACGGGGCACCTGTCCGGCGTGGTGCGCATGGCACGGACGTGGCATGTATCTGCCAGTGAAGCGCCGGTCCCGCAGGGGGCGGACGGAGGTCGCACAGCCCCCTGATCGGGGGTAAAATCGCTGGTCAGACCAAGTGTGAACCCCCCTCCGGAAGCCCTTTCCTTAGGTAACCCTAAGTGACGAAGCGCACCGCGCCCCGGGGTGGACGGCGGTTGTCACCCTCCCGTGAATTACGCAACAATGGTGTTGTGAAAAACGTTGGCGAGCCCCCTCAGGAGGAACTCGCGACCGGGACACGCGCCGATCATCCGACGCGCAACCGGGTCGCGCGCTCCGTCCTGGACCACGGCCCGTCCACGGTGGCCGATCTGGCCGCCCGTCTCGGGCTCACCCAGGCGGCCGTCCGCCGGCACCTGGACACCCTGGTCGCCGAGAACGTCGTCGAGGCCCGTGAGCAGCGGGTCTACGGCGCCCGCACCCGGGGCAGGCCCGCCAAGGTCTTCGCCCTGACCGCCTGCGGCCGGGACGCCTTCGACCAGTCGTACGACTCCCTGGCCGTCGACGCCCTGCGCTGGATCGAGCAGGCCGCCGGCGGCGGCACGGCGGGCGGGAAGGCGGTCGCCGCCTTCGCGCGCCACCGCGCCGAGACCCAGGCCGGGCCCTATCGCGAGGCCGTCGAGGCGGCGCCCCCCGAGGAGCGCACCGAAGCGCTGGCGAAGGCCCTCAGCGCCGACGGGTACGCTGCTACGGCGCGCAGCGCCCCCACCCCGCAGCAGGGCGAGCAGCTCTGCCAGCACCACTGCCCGGTCGCCCATGTCGCCGAGCAGTACCCGCAGCTGTGCGAGGCGGAGACCGAGATCTTCTCCCGTCTGCTCGGGACCCATGTGCAGCGTCTCGCCACCATCGCCCACGGCGACGGAGTGTGCACGACGTTCATTCCGCGCAGCACCACCACACCATCAGCATCTGGAAGCACGGCCGGGAGGAACCCCGCATGACTCTCCCCACGGAGACTGCCCACCCCGAACTCGAAGGGCTGGGCACGTACGAATTCGGCTGGGCCGACTCCGACGCGGCAGGTGCCGCGGCCAAGCGCGGACTCTCCGAGGATGTCGTCCGCGACATCTCGGGGAAGAAGAACGAGCCGGAGTGGATGCTGAAGCTGCGCCTCAAGGGCCTGCGGCTGTTCGACAAGAAGCCCATGCCGAGCTGGGGCTCGGATCTGTCGGGCATCGACTTCGACAACATCAAGTACTTCGTCCGCTCCACGGAGAAGCAGGCGGCCTCCTGGGAGGACCTGCCCGAGGACATCAAGAACACCTACGACAAGCTCGGCATCCCCGAGGCGGAGAAGCAGCGCCTCGTCGCCGGTGTCGCCGCGCAGTACGAGTCGGAGGTCGTCTACCACCAGATCCGTGAGGACCTGGAGGAGCAGGGCGTCATCTTCCTCGACACCGACACCGCGCTGAAGGAGCACCCCGAGCTCTTCCAGGAGTACTTCGGCACCGTCATCCCGGTGGGTGACAACAAGTTCGCCTCGCTGAACACGGCGGTCTGGTCCGGCGGCTCGTTCATCTACGTGCCCAAGGGCGTCCATGTGGACATCCCGCTCCAGGCCTACTTCCGGATCAACACCGAGAACATGGGCCAGTTCGAGCGGACGCTGATCATCGTCGACGAGGACGCCTACGTCCACTACGTCGAGGGCTGCACCGCCCCGATCTACTCCTCCGACTCGCTGCACAGCGCCGTGGTGGAGATCATCGTCAAGAAGGGCGGCCGCTGCCGCTACACGACGATCCAGAACTGGTCGAACAACGTCTACAACCTGGTGACCAAGCGCGCCGTCGCCTACGAGGGCGCGACCATGGAGTGGGTCGACGGCAACATCGGCTCCAAGGTCACCATGAAGTACCCGGCCGTCTACCTGATGGGCGAGCACGCCCGCGGCGAGACGCTGTCCATCGCCTTCGCGGGCGAGGGCCAGCACCAGGACGCCGGCGCCAAGATGGTCCACATGGCCCCCAACACCTCCTCGAACATCGTCTCCAAGTCGGTGGCGCGAGGCGGCGGCCGGACCTCCTACCGCGGTCTGATCGAGATCGGCGAGGGCGCGCCGGGCGCGAAGTCCAATGTGCTCTGTGACGCGCTGCTGGTCGACACCATCTCGCGCTCCGACACCTACCCCTATGTGGACGTCCGCGAGGACGATGTCTCCATGGGCCACGAGGCCACCGTCTCCAAGGTCTCCGAGGACCAGCTCTTCTATCTGATGAGCCGCGGCATGACCGAGTTCGAGGCGATGGCGATGATCGTCCGCGGCTTCGTCGAGCCGATCGCCAAGGAACTGCCGATGGAGTACGCGCTGGAGCTGAACCGGCTGATCGAGCTCCAGATGGAGGGTTCGGTCGGCTGACCCCGGCGACCTCCGCGGGACGGGCGGCGCCGCCGCCCGCCCCGCCAGCGACAGATTTCTTGACCCAGAAGGCAGAGAGAGAGCACGACGACAGCCATGGCTGAGGCTCAGAACATTCCGGCGGGCTCCACCACCGCCGGCGCGATCGCGGTGGCCGCCGAGTCGACCGTCGCCACCCGTATGAGTGCGCCCCCGTCCTTCGACGTGGCGGACTTCCCGGTTCCGCACGGCCGTGAGGAGGAGTGGCGCTTCACCCCGCTGGAGCGCCTCGCCGGCCTCCACGACGGCACCGCCGTCGCCACCGGCGACGGCGTCAAGGTCGTCATCGACGCGCCCGACGGCGTCGTCGTCGAGACCGTCGGCCGGGACGACGCCCGCCTCGGCCGGGCCGGCACCCCCGTGGACCGGGTCGCCGCACAGGCGTACACCTCCTTCGAGCAGGCGTCGGTCGTCACCGTTCCCAAGGAGACCGTGCTCACCGAGCCGATCCGGATCGCGGTGCACGGCCAGGGCGGTGTCGCCTACGGCCACCAGGTCATCGAGCTGGCCCCCTTCGCCGAGGCGGTCGTGGTCATCGACCACACCGGCGACGCGGTCCTCGCCGCCAATGTGGACTACCTCATCGGCGACGGCGCCAAGCTCACCGTGGTCTCGGTCCAGGACTGGGACGACAAGGCCGTCCACGTCGGGCAGTACAACGCCCTCGTCGGCCGGGACGCCTCCTTCAAGTCCGTCATCGTCACCTTCGGCGGCGATCTCGTACGGCTCCAGCCGAGGGTCGCCTACGCGGCCACCGGCGGCGAGGCGGAGCTGTTCGGGCTCTACTTCACCGACCGGGGCCAGCACCAGGAGCACCGCCTCCTGGTCGACCACAACAACCCGCACAACACGTCGAACGCCGTCTACAAGGGCGCTCTCCAGGGCGAGAACGCCCACGCGGTCTGGATCGGCGATGTGCTGATCCGGGTCAACGCCGAGGGCACCGACACCTACGAGATGAACCGCAACCTCGTCCTCACCGACGGCGCGCGGGTCGACTCGGTACCCAATCTGGAGATCGAGACCGGTGAGATCGTCGGCGCCGGCCACGCCTCCGCCACCGGTCGCTTCGACGACGAGCAGCTCTTCTATCTGATGGCCCGCGGCATCCCGGAGCAGGACGCCCGCCGTCTGGTCGTCCGCGGATTCTTCGCCGAGCTGGTCCAGCAGATCGGTCTGCCGGACGTCGAGGAGCGCCTGATCACCAAGATCGAGGAAGAGCTGGAGGCGTCGGTCTGATGAGCTTCGTCCGAGCCTGTGGGCTGAGCGAGCTGGACGAGGACACCCCGCTGCGGGTGGAACTCGGCGGCACCCCCGTCTCGGTCGTCCGCACCGAGGGCGAAGTCTTCGCGATCCACGACATCTGCTCGCACGCGAATGTCTCGCTCTCGGAGGGCGAGGTGGAGGACTGCCAGATCGAGTGCTGGCTGCACGGCTCCGCGTTCGACCTCCGTACCGGCAAGCCGTCCGGGCTGCCCGCGACGCGCCCCGTCCCCGTATACCCCGTAAAGATCGAAGGGGACGATGTGCTCGTCTCCGTCACCCAGGAGTCCTGAGTCACCCATGGCAACGCTTGAAATCCACGACCTGCACGTCTCCGTCGAAGCCGACAACGGCTCCCGGGAGATCCTCAAGGGCGTCGACCTGACCGTGAAGCAGGGCGAGACCCACGCCATCATGGGCCCCAACGGCTCCGGCAAGTCCACCCTCGCGTACTCGCTGGCCGGCCACCCCAAGTACACGATCACCGGCGGCCAGGTCACCCTGGACGGCGAGGACGTCCTGGAGATGAGCGTGGACGAGCGGGCCCGCGCCGGGCTCTTCCTCGCCATGCAGTACCCGGTCGAGGTCCCGGGCGTCTCGGTCTCCAACTTCCTGCGCACCTCCGCCACCGCGATCCGCGGCGAGGCCCCCAAGCTGCGCACCTGGGTGAAGGAGGTCCGCGAGGCCATGGAGCGCCTCAACATGGACCCGGCCTTCGCCGAGCGCAATGTGAACGAGGGCTTCTCCGGCGGTGAGAAGAAGCGCCACGAGATCCTTCAGCTGGAGCTGCTCAAGCCGAAGATCGCGATCCTGGACGAGACCGACTCCGGCCTCGACGTCGACGCCCTGCGCGTCGTCTCCGAGGGCGTCAACCGCGTCCGCGAGTCCGGTGAGGTCGGCACCCTGCTGATCACGCACTACACCCGCATTCTCCGGTACATCAAGCCCGACCACGTCCATGTCTTCGCGGCCGGGCGGATCGCCGAGTCCGGTGGCCCCGAGCTGGCGGACAAGCTGGAGGCGGAGGGCTACGAGGCTTACGTGAAGGGTGGCGCATCCCAGTGACCGACCCCCGTCAGGGGCTCCCCGGCCTCCCCGGCCTCCTCGACACAGAGGCGATCCGCAAGGACTTCCCGATCCTCGACCGGGTGATCCACGGTGACAAGAAGCTCGTCTATCTGGACAGCGCGGCCAGCTCGCAGAAGCCGCGTCAGGTGATCGACGCGCTCAGCAATTACTACGAGCAGCACCACGCCAATGTCCACCGCGGAGTGCATGTCCTCGCCGAGGAGGCCACCGCGCTGTACGAGGGCGCCCGCACCAAGGTGGCGTCCTTCATCAACGCGCCCAGCCGCGACGAGGTGATCTTCACCAAGAACGCCTCGGAGTCGCTGAACCTGGTCGCCAACATGCTCGGCTGGGCCGATGAGCCCTACCGCGTGGACCGCGACACCGAGATCGTCATCACCGAGATGGAGCACCACTCCAACATCGTTCCGTGGCAGCTGCTCGCGCAGCGCACCGGCGCGAAGCTGAAGTGGTTCGGTCTCACCGACGACGGCCGGCTCGATCTGTCCAACATCGAGGAGGTCATCACCGAGAAGACGAAGATCGTCTCCTTTGTGCTGGTCTCCAACATCCTGGGCACGGTCAACCCGGTCGAGGCGATCGTGCGCCGCGCCCAGCAGGTCGGCGCGCTGGTGCTGATCGACGCCTCCCAGGCGGCCCCGCACGCCCCGCTGGACGTGCAGGCGCTCCAGGCGGACTTCGTGGCCTTCACCGGCCACAAGATGTGCGGTCCGACCGGTATCGGGGTGCTCTGGGGCCGGCAGGAGCTGCTGGAGGACCTGCCGCCGTTCCTCGGCGGCGGCGAGATGATCGAGACCGTGTCGATGCACTCGTCCACCTACGCGCCCGCGCCGCACAAGTTCGAGGCCGGTACGCCGCCGGTCGCCCAGGCCGTGGGCCTCGGCGCGGCGGTGGACTATCTCAACGCCATCGGCATGGAGAAGATCGCGGCGCATGAGCACGCGATCACCGAGTACGCGGTCCGGCGCCTCCTGGAGGTCCCGGATCTGCGGATCATCGGCCCGGTTTCGGCCGAGGACCGCGGCGCCGCGATCTCCTTCACGCTCGGTGACATCCACCCCCACGACGTGGGCCAGGTCCTGGACGAGCAGGGCATCGCGGTCCGGGTCGGCCACCACTGCGCGCGGCCGGTCTGTCTGCGGTACGGAATTCCTGCGACCACGCGGGCGTCGTTCTATCTGTACTCCACGCCCGGTGAGGTCGACGCGCTGGTCGACGGGCTGGAGCACGTCCGTAACTTCTTCGGGTAGAGCGGAGCCCTTGTGAAGCTTGATTCGATGTACCAGGACGTCATCCTCGACCACTACAAGCACCCCCACGGGCGCGGTCTGCGGGACGGTGACGCCGAGGTGCACCACGTCAATCCGACGTGCGGCGACGAGATCACCCTGCGCGTGAAGTACGACGGCTCGCGCGTCGAGGACGTGTCGTACGACGGCCAGGGCTGCTCCATCAGCCAGGCCAGTGCGTCGGTCCTCAACGAGCTGCTGGTCGGCAAGGAACTGGCCGAGGCGCAGAAGATCCAGGCGACCTTCCTGGAGCTGATGCAGTCGCGCGGCCAGCTCGAACCGGACGAGGCGATGGAGGAGGTGCTGGAGGACGCGGTCGCGTTCGCCGGTGTCTCCAAGTACCCGGCCCGGGTGAAGTGCGCGCTGCTCAGCTGGATGGCGTGGAAGGACGCGACCGCCCAGGCTCTGGGTGAAAGCCCTGAGAGGAAGACGGCATGACGGAGAACACAGGAGCGGCCCTGAAGCCGGCCTCGGAGGAAGAGGTCCGCGAGGCGCTGTACGACGTGGTCGACCCCGAGCTGGGGATCGACGTGGTCAACCTCGGGCTGATCTACGGTATCCACATCGACGACGCGAACATCGCGACGCTGGACATGACGCTGACGTCGGCGGCGTGTCCGCTGACGGATGTGATCGAGGACCAGGCGAAGTCGGCGACGGACGGGATTGTCAGCGAGCTGAAGATCAACTGGGTCTGGATGCCGCCGTGGGGGCCCGACAAGATCACGGATGATGGGCGCGAGCAGTTGAGGGCGCTCGGGTTCAACGTCTGAGAGGTCTTGAGGACGCACGGGACACGGCCGCGCCCACCGGTACCACCGGCCGGTACCGAGGCGATCCGGGCCAGGCTCAGCGAGATCGACGAGAAGCTGTCGGGTGTCACTGGCCTGCCCCCGATCGACCCTGTGT